>NZ_FR878145.1:11888-42411 GCF_000434315.1 Eubacterium sp. CAG:156
TAAAGGCAAATTTGTAAGAATTAAAGGTAGAGCAGCTTATGATCCATATGATAAGGAAGTAAATGTTGGACACATCTTTGGAATGAAGCTTATATCAAATTTTGTTGAAATAAGACATGACACAGCAGTTGATAAGAGAATTGAATTACACTGCCATACAAAAATGAGCGATATGGACGGTGTAAGTGATGTAAGAAAAATTGTCAGAAGGGCTTATGACTGGGGTCACAAAGCAATTGCAATTACTGACCACGGTGTTGTTCAGGGCTTCCCTGATGCATGGCATGAATATTGCGATATCAAGAGTATGTGTAAAAAGCAGGGAAAAGAATTTGACTTTAAAGTAATATATGGTGTTGAAGCATATCTTGTAGATGATTTGAAGGATATGATAACAAATCCAAGAGGACAAAGCCTTAAAGACAGATATGTAGTATTTGATATCGAAACAACCGGTTTTATTCCATCTCTTGATAAAATAATTGAAATAGGCGCAGTAAAAGTTGAAAATGGTCAGATTGTGGACAGGTTTAGTACTTTTGTAAATCCTAAAGTACCGATTCCTTTTAGAATAGAAAAACTTACAGGTATAAATGATAATATGGTAATCCATGCTCCTGAAATTGAAGAAGTACTTCCAAAGTTCTTAGAATTTTGCGAAGGCGCAATTATGGTTGCACACAATGCAGATTTTGACATGAGCTTTATTTCGGCAAATGCAAAACGGCAGGGATTACCATGTGATTTTACAGTTGTGGATACATTGTTAATGGCAAGATTCCTTATAATAGGACTAGGTCGATATAAACTTGATAATGTTGCAAAGGCATTAGGTGTTTCCTTGGAAAATCATCATAGAGCTGTTGATGATGCTGAATGTACGGCTCACATTTTCTTAAAAATGTGTGATTTGCTTGAAGAAAAAGATATTCATGATTTAGACAAGGCTAACGAAGCCGGAAAAATGTCTGAAAATGCAATGAAGAAAGCGAAAGCCCATCATGCCATTATATTAGTACAAAATAACATAGGAAGAGTAAATTTGTATAGGCTTATATCTATTTCTCATATAGATACATTTGCAAATGGTAAACCAAGAATTCATAAAAGTGACTATTTGAAATATAAAGAAGGATTGATTATTGGTAGTGCCTGTGAAGCAGGAGAATTATATCAGGCAATATTACATGAACATAGTCAGCAGGAAATTATGCGAATAGCTGATTTCTATGATTATTTTGAAGTGCAGCCTCTTGGAAATAACCAGTTTATGGTTAAGACAGGCGACCCTGAAAAGGATGATAAGAGACTTCTCAATTCAAATGAAGATTTAATTAATATAAATAAAAAGATAATTGAACTTGGAAAGAAACTCGGAAAACTTACGGTTGCTACATGTGACGTACATTTCCTTGATCCTGAAGATGAAATGTACAGAAGAATTATTCAGTATGGTAACGGATTTAAAGATGCAGATGAACAGCCACCGCTTTATTTAAGAACAACTGATGAAATGCTTAATGAATTTAGTTATCTTGATAGTGATTTAGCGGAAGAAATTGTTATAACAAATCCGGCAAAGATTAGTGATATGATTGAGGATATTTCACCAATCCATCCGGATAAATGTCCACCGGTGCTTGATAATTCAGAAGAGGAACTTAGAAATTCGTGTCATGCAAGAGCGAAAGAAATATATGGTGACCCTGTGCCAAAAGTAGTTCACGACAGACTTGAAAAAGAATTGGATTCTATTATTGGTAACGGCTATGCGGTTATGTATATAATGGCAAGACGTTTGGTTTTAAAATCAAATGAAGACGGATATCTGGTAGGTTCAAGAGGTTCCGTAGGTTCATCATTTGCGGCAACCATGTCAGGAATTACGGAAGTAAATCCGCTTAAACCACATTATTACTGTCTTAACTGTCAGTATTCGGAATTTGATTCTGAAGAAATACGTTCATTAAATGGTGGTGTAGGCTGGGATTTGCCGGATAAAAAATGCCCAAGATGTGGGGCACCGCTTCATAAAGATGGAATTGATACACCATTTGAAACTTTCCTTGGATTTAACGGTGACAAGGAACCTGATATTGACTTAAACTTTTCGGGTGAATATCAGGCAAATGCCCACGCATATACAGAAGTTATGTTTGGTAAAGGACATACTTTCAGAGCAGGAACCATTACAGGTGTAGCTGATAAAACAGCATTTGGTTATGTAAAGAATTATTTTGAAGAGCATGATATACATAAGCGTTATGTTGAAATCGACAGAATAGCAAGAGGATGTACCGGTATAAGAAAGAGTACAGGACAGCATCCGGGTGGTATTGTTATTGTCCCAAGAGATAAGGAAATATATGAATTTACACCAATCCAAAAACCTGCAAATGATATGACGACAGATACGCTTACAACTCATTTTGAATATCATGCCATAGATGCTAACCTTCTTAAGCTTGATATTCTTGGACATGATGATCCGACAATGATTAGAAGACTTGAAAAGTTAACAGGAACGAATGCTGTAGAGAT
The DNA here is from genome assembly GCF_000434315.1 of Eubacterium sp. CAG:156. NCBI lineage: Bacteria > Bacillati > Bacillota > Clostridia > Eubacteriales > Eubacteriaceae > Eubacterium > Eubacterium sp. CAG:156. Next base: position 14,430 of record NZ_FR878145.1, read on the forward strand.
TCCGTTTGATGATCCGAAGCTTATGTCTTTATTTGAAAGCCCGGAAGCATTAGGAGTAACATCTGAACAGATAAGAGGATGTCCTATCGGGACGCTGGGTCTTCCTGAAATGGGAACAGATTTTGTTATTCAAATGTATGTTGATGCAAAGCCAAAAACAATAGCCGATTTGATTAGGTGTTCGGGATTGTCACATGGTACGGATGTATGGGTTGGAAATGCTCAGGAGTTAATTGCACAGGGCAAATGTACTATTTCAACAGCAATTTGTACTCGAGATGATATTATGACTTATCTTATTGACAAAGGAATTGACCCGGGTATTAGCTTTAAGATAATGGAAGCTGTAAGAAAAGGTAAGGGACTTACTCCTGAAAATGAGCAGATTATGATTGATAATGGTGTGCCTGATTGGTATATATGGTCATGTAAAAAGATTAAATACATGTTCCCGAAAGCTCATGCAGCAGCTTACGTTATGATGGCTCTTCGAGTTGCATATTATAAAGTTTATTACCCACAGGCATATTATGCAGCTTATTTTGCCATAAGAGCAAAGGCATTTAACTATGAACTAATGTGTCAGGGTAAGGAACGTTGCGAGTATTATCTGGACAATCTTATGCGTAAGAAAGAGAATAATGAAACAAGTAAAAAAGATGAAGATACAATTGGGGATTTAAAAGTAGTACAGGAAATGTATGCAAGAGGATATGAATTTGAACCAATTGACCTTTACAGAGCAAAAGCAAAAGAGTTTCAGGTTATTGATGGAAAGGTAATGCCATCCTTCAGCGCTATTGAAGGAATGGGAGATAAAGCTGCGGAAATGCTTGAAGCGGCAGCAAAAGATGGAAAATTCCTTTCAAAAGATGATTTGAGAGAAAGGGCAAAAGTAAGTAAGACAGTTGTGGAAACAATGTCAGACCTAGGTTTGCTTGATGGAATGCCTGAAGGAAATCAGTTATCTATATTTGATTTGTAAAATATGGAATAAGCATTCTTTTTATGGAAATAAAAGTGTGTATTTTTAATAAAGAAAAGAAGGAAAAAGATTATGAGAAATATTGCAATTTTAGGCTCTACAGGTTCTATAGGTACACAGACTTTAGAAATTGTAAGAGAAAATAATGATTTAAATGTAGTATCAATAGCTGCTAAATCAAGCATAAATAAACTTGAAGAACAGGTTAGGGAATTTAAACCGGATATAGTTTGTGTTTATGATGAAAAAGCAGCATCTCAATTTAAAGTTATGATTTCAGATACAAACACAAAGGTTGTTTCAGGAATGGAAGGATTGATTGAGGCAGCTACATATAAAAGTGCTGAGTTAGTGGTTACTGCATTTGTTGGAATGATAGGTATTGTGCCAACAGTTGAAGCAATCAAAGCCGGAAAAAATATAGCTCTTGCAAATAAGGAAACACTTGTTACAGCAGGACATATAGTTATGGATTTGGCTAAAAAGAATAATGTAAAAATACTTCCTGTGGACAGTGAGCACAGCGCAATTTTTCAATCTTTAAATGGTGAAAATTCAAAAGAGATTGATAAAATTCTTTTAACTGCATCCGGCGGCCCATTTAGAACAAAAACAAAAGATGATTTAAAAACAGTTACTTTAGAGGATGCCCTCAAGCATCCAAACTGGAGTATGGGACGAAAAATAACTATCGATTCAGCAACTATGGTAAATAAAGGCCTTGAAGTTTTAGAGGCAAAATGGTTATTTGATGTTGATGTAGATAATATTCAGGTTGTAGTACAGCCTCAAAGTATAATTCATTCAATGGTTCAGTTTAATGATGGTGCAGTTATTGCACAATTAGGTGTGCCTGATATGAAGTTGCCAATACAGTATGCAATTTATTATCCTGAGAGAAGATACCTTTCAGGGGATAGACTAGACTTTGGAAAGATAGGTCAGATTACTTTTGAGGATCCTGATTTTGAAAAGTTTAAGGGTCTTGAATTGGCATATGAATCAGGAAGAATTGGTGGCTCGATGCCTACGGTATTAAATGCAGCAAATGAAAAGGCTGTAGCAATGTTTTTGAATAGAAAGATTGGTTATTTAGAAATTGCGGATATAATTGAATATTGTATTAGCAAACATAACACGATTGAAAATCCTACTATAGAACAGATTTTAGAAATTGAGAATTGGGTCAATGAATTAATAGAATCTAAATGGTAGAAAGTTCGATTGTAACGAGCGGGGAACGAGGAGATGCTACGCATCTTTTTCGTTACGGCTGTCGCGGATAAAAAAGAAAAGTTCGATTAAGTTCGATTGTAACGAGCCGAACTCAAAGATGCTACGCATCTTTTTCGTTACGGCTGTCGCGGATGAATAAAAAAGTTCGATTGTAACGAGCCGAACTCAGAGATGCTGCGCATCTTTTTCGTTACGGCTGTCGCGGATAAAAAAGAAAAGTTCGATTAAGTTCGATTGTAACGAGCCGAACTCAAAGATGCTACGCATCTTTTTCGTTACGGCTGTCGCGGATGAATAAAAAAGTTCGATTGTAACGAGCCGAACTCAGAGATGCTGCGCATCTTTTTCGTTACGGCTGTCGCGGATAAAAAAGAAAAGTTCGATTAAGTTCGATTGTAACGAGCCGAACTCAAAGATGCTACGCATCTTTTTCGTTACGGCTGTCGCCGCATAAATAAAGAAAGACCAACACGAGTTTTCAAGCAAGCTTGAAACGTAGTGTTGGTCTTTCTTTATTTGCGTGGCTCGTTACAATCGAACTTTACGTATTTTTTACTTAGAGATGGTTATGGATTTTACATTGGGCATTTATGATTAAGAAGAATTAACAAATGCGCATATTTAGTTAATTATTTTTAAACTAAATAAAAGAAAATGTAAATTAGAGCGATGAAATAAATCGTCAGATTATGGAGGAATTAAGAAATGAGAAAATTAGCAGTTTTAGCACTTAGTGCAGCATTAGTTATGGGAACAATGACAGGTTGTGGTTCTACAAATTCAGACGCAAAGAATTCTGATAATGCAGGAACAAATAAAAGCGCAAGTTCAGAAACAGGATTTGATACATCTAAAGATATTTCAGTTGTTTCAAGAGAAGATGGTTCTGGTACAAGAGGAGCTTTCATTGAATTAACAGGTGTTGAAGAAAAAGATGCAGATGGAAATAAGGTTGATAACACAACATTAGATGCAAGCATTACAAACAGCACAGAAGTAATGATGACAACGGTGTCAGGAAATGATTACGCAATCGGTTATGCTTCACTTGGTTCATTAAATGACACAGTTAAGGCAGTTAAAGTAGGTGGAGTTGAAGCTACAGCAGATAACATTAATGCAGGTACATATACACTTGCAAGACCATTTAACATCGTAACAGGTGATAGCGTAAGTGAAGTAGCACAGGATTTCATTAACTATATTATGAGTGAAGATGGACAGAAAATTATTTCAGACAATGGTTATATCGAAGTAGAAAATACAGGAAGTTTTACATCATCCAAAGTAAAAGGAAGCATCGTAGTAGCCGGTTCTTCATCAGTAACTCCTGTAATGGAAAAATTAAAAGAAGCTTATGCCAAAGTTAACTCAAATGCATCAATTGAAATTCAGGAAAGTGATTCTACAACAGGTGTTAATTCAGCAATTGAAGGAACATGTGATATCGGAATGGCATCAAGAGATTTAAAGGATGAAGAAAAAGGAGTTAAGGCAACAGCAATTGCAAAAGACGGTATTGCAGTAATTGTTAATAATAACAACACAATTGATGACTTAACAGTAGATCAGATTAAAGATATCTTTACAGGTGCAGTTACAACTTGGGCAGATGTTAAATAATAACATAAAGATATAATCTGGTAAAAATCAGAAAAAGATTAAAGCCTGGCTGACAACGTATTAACTGGTAAGTCGGGCTTTAGAAATATATGAGGAAAAGAAATGCAGGAAAATAATAATGTAGGAGCAAATAAAGGTTGGAAGAAATTTAAAGAAGTATTTATGGAAATAATATTTTTAATTGCAGCCTGTGTGTCAATTGCAGCGGTAGCTTTGATTTGCATATTCTTATTTGCAAATGGAATACCGGCAATAAAAGAAATTGGATTTACTAAATTTATATTTGGTACACAGTGGCGTCCGACGAATAACATATATGGTATTTTACCAATGATTGTAGGAAGTATATACGTTACAGCCGGAGCATTGATTATAGGTGTACCAATTGGACTTTTAACAGCTATATTTTTAGCAAGATTTTGTCCGAAGCCTTTGTACAAAATACTTAAACCTGGAATTGAACTCATGGCTGGAATCCCATCGGTAATATATGGTTTCTTTGGATTGGTTGTTTTGGTACCGGCAGTAAGAGATAATTTTGGTGGTGATGGTCTTAGTATGCTAACAGCAAGCATGTTACTTGGAATGATGATTTTACCAACAATTATTTCGGTATCAGAGTCATCTATAAGGGCCGTACCTGATAAATATTATCAAGGGGCATTAGCACTTGGTGCAACACATGAAAGAAGTGTTTTTCTTACTGTTGTTCCGGCAGCAAAATCAGGAATTTTGGCAGCGGTTATATTAGGAGTAGGAAGAGCAATAGGAGAAACAATGGCAGTAATTATGGTTGCAGGAAATCAGCCAAGAATGCCGGAGGGTATGTTAAAAGGTGTTAGAACGTTAACAACAAATATAGTAATGGAAATGGGATATGCTGCGGGATTACATAGAGAGGCACTTATAGCAACAGGTGTTGTTCTGTTTGTATTTATTCTTATAATCAATCTCCTGTTTTCAATTATAAAAAATAAAGAAAAACATCAATATTAAAGGAGTAAAGTAGATTATGAATAATGACAAATTATCACAAATAAAAGGAATAAATAAAGTTTCCTTTTTACAGAGATTAAAAAGTTATAAAAGAAAACCGGGCTCCTTTATATTGTTATTATTAGTTGGATTAGCAGCACTAGCAACAACATTATGCTTAGGTTTTATAGTTTGCTATATATTAATTAAAGGTATACCAAACCTTACACCTGATTTATTCGCATGGGAATATAATTCAGAAAATGTATCAATGATGCCGGCGATTATAAATACTATATCAATGACATTGTTGTCACTTCTTTTTTCAGCACCAATTGGAATATTTTCAGCAATATATCTTGTGGAATATGCAAAAAGAGGAAATAAACTTGTTGGAATTATGCGAATAACAGCAGAAACATTAACAGGAATTCCTTCTATTGTATATGGCTTATTTGGAGCATTATTCTTTGTTTCAACTCTTAAATGGAAACTTTCATTAATGGCAGGTGCATGTACATTGGCGATCATGGTACTTCCTGTAATATTAAGAACAACAGAAGAAGCGTTAATGTCTGTGCCGGATTCATATAGAGAAGGAAGTTTCGGACTTGGAGCAGGAAAGTTAAGAACAGTATTTAAGGTAGTTTTACCGTCAGCCATTCCCGGAATTTTATCAGGAGTTATTCTTGCAATAGGTAGAATTGTAGGTGAAACAGCAGCTTTAATTTATACGGCAGGTGCAGCTACAAAGGTAGCAGGAGGTTTATTTGAATCAGGAAGAACTTTAGCAGTTCATATGTACAGCCTTTCAAGAGAAGGATTACATACAGACCAGACATATGCTACAGCAGTAGTACTTTTAATTATGGTACTTCTTATAAATGGAGCATCAGGACTTATTGCAAAGAAATTTGAAAAGGCAAGTGGTGGAGAAAAATAAAGCTAAATAATAATAAAGAAGAATGAAAAGAATTCCGAATGAATTTAAAGGAGAAAGAAATGAGTAGTAAATTTGATGTAAAAAATTTGAATTTATATTATGGCGAATATCATGCCCTAAAAAATGTAAATATGGAAATACCTGAAAAACAGATTACAGCATTCATCGGACCTTCAGGATGCGGAAAATCAACTTTCCTTAAGACATTAAACAGAATGAATGATTTAGTTGAAGGATGCAAAATAACAGGTGATATAAAGTTAGATGGTGAAGATATATATGGAAATATGGATGTAAATCTTTTGAGAAAAAGAGTAGGAATGGTATTTCAGAATCCAAATCCATTCCCAATGAGTGTGTATGACAATATAGCTTATGGACCAAGAACACATGGAATCCATTCAAAAAGTAAATTAGATGAAATAGTAGAAAAGTCATTGAGACAGGCTGCAATTTGGGATGAATTAAAAGACAGGTTGAAAAAATCAGCTTTAGGATTATCCGGTGGACAGCAACAAAGATTATGTATTGCAAGGGCATTAGCGGTTGAACCGGAAGTTATTTTAATGGATGAACCTACATCAGCACTTGATCCTATTTCTACATCAAAGATTGAAGATTTAGCATTAGAGCTTAAAGATAAATATACAATTATTATGGTAACTCATAATATGCAACAGGCAACAAGAATTTCAGATAATACAGCCTTCTTTTTACTTGGAGAAGTAATTGAATATGATAATACAGAAAAACTATTCTCAATGCCTAAAAATAAAAAGACAGAAGAGTACATTACAGGAAGATTTGGATGATTTTATAACACGTTGGTCGTTATATATCGAATATATACTAAAAGAGCAAATGTTCTACAAGGCATATGAATGTTATCAATGGAAAGAGAGGTTGGACGAAAATGAGAGATAAATATATGAAACAGTTGGAAAACTTAAACAACAATATGATTGAAATGGGGGCAATGATTGAAAAATCTATAGAGAATGCGATTTCTGCATTAGTAAGACAGGATGTTGAAACAGCAAAGAAAGCGATTGAATATGATGCTGAAATTGACGAAATGGAAAAGAATATTGAAAACATGTGCATGAAAATTTTACTAAGCCAGCAACCGGTAGCAAGTGATTTACGTACGGTTTCATCAGCTTTAAAAATGGTTACCGATATGGAAAGAATAGGTGACCATGCAGCAGATATTTCAGAAATAACAATAATGATGGCAGATAAGCCATATAGATGTAAATTAGAAAAGATTGAGAAAATGGCAAAAGAAACAATGATAATGCTTGTCCAAAGTATAGAGTCATATGTTAACAAGGATATTGAGAAAGCTAAGGCGGTAATAAATCATGATGATATAGTTGATGGATTATTTGACGAAGTAAAAAAAGCCCTGATTGTTGCCATAAAAGATGATGATGAAGATGGAGAACAAATGGCAGATTTATTAATGGTAGCAAAATATTTAGAGAGAATAGGCGACCATGCAACAAATATATCCGAATGGGTAATTTATTCAATTACAGGAAAAAGATAAAAAACATTAAATTACAGTTTAAGCCAAAGGATGAAATAGGCGGAATGGAGTGTATTATGAATAGCATTTATTTAATAGCCGATAAAATTACAAAGGGAAAAAATATTAGTACATATAAGATGTTTTTAGTATTAAGTGTAGTGACATGGTTAATTGGAATGTCTGTTATAACAGTTCCATTTTTTATAACAGGTAAGATTTCCTGGCAGATAATGACAATTATTGTAGGATATCCGACAACATTTTGCGGATTATTTGGTGGAACAATATATTTATATCGTAAAGATTGAAATTTTACATAGATTTTACATAAATATCCCTCTGACTTTACACCACTAAAATACAATGCAAATGTAAAAAGAATGTAAATAAAAACATAAGACATAAAGCCTAAGTAGTTTAACATATATAATTGGCAGTAAGGCTTTAGGAAAAGCACAGGAGGAAATTTATGGATATTTTCAATGTATTGTCCCTTATTGGAGGATTAGCGTTATTTCTTTATGGAATGAATGTTATGGGGGATGGACTTGCTAAGACAGCAGGTGGAAAATTAGAAAAAATATTGGAAAAACTTACATCAACACCTATAAAAGGCGTTATTTTAGGTGCTGCAGTAACAGGAGTAATTCAAAGTTCATCAGCTACAACTGTTATGGTGGTAGGCTTTGTTAACTCGGGAATAATGAAACTGACGCAGGCGGTTGGAATTATTATGGGTGCAAATATAGGAACAACGGTAACATCATGGATTCTTAGTTTGTCAGGAATTCAAAGTGATAATTTTTGGATTAAAATGTTGAAACCGTCATCATTTTCACCAATATTAGCTGTTATAGGTATTGTATTTTTATTATTTACAAAAAGTGAAAAGAAACATGATATTGGAACAATTCTTCTTGGATTTGCCGTTTTAATGTTTGGAATGGAAACAATGAGCGCAGCAGTAAAACCATTGGCGAATGTTCCTGAATTTACAAATATTCTTACTATGTTTTCTAATCCAATACTTGGTATGTTGGCAGGTGCAGTTCTTACAGCGGTGATTCAGAGTTCATCGGCATCAGTAGGAATTTTACAGGCATTATGTGCTACGGGATTTGTATCATATGGAGTTGCAATACCGATTATAATGGGACAGAATATAGGAACATGTGTTACAGCATTGATTTCAAGTATAGGTGCTAAGAAAAACGCAAAGAGAGCAGCTTTTGTACATTTATATTTTAATGTAATTGGAACTACAGTATTTATGATTGTATTTTACCTTGTAAATGGATTTATGCATTTCTCATTTTTAGGTGATGCAACAAATGCAGCAGGAATAGCAATAGTTCATAGTTTATTTAATGTAGGTGCAACAATATTGCTTTTACCTTTTGGTAAGGTTCTTGTTAAGCTTGCAACACTTACGGTAAGAGATGAAAAAGAATCAGAAGATATTGTAGAAGATAAAACATTAGAAATGCTTGATGCTCGTTTTCTTGAAAAACCTGCATTTGCTGTAGTACAAAGTGTAAGCGTTACAAAGAAAATGGCTTCATTGTCAAGAGATGCTTTATTTAAGGCAATGAGTCTGTTTGAAAATTATGATAAAAAAACAGCTGAAGATGTAGTAAAACTGGAAAATAAAATTGACCAGTATGAGGATCAGCTTGGAACATATTTAGTAAAATTAAGCAGTAAGCAGTTATCCTTAAATGATAGCCAGACAGTATCAATTATGCTTCATGTAATTGGGGATTTTGAAAGAATCGCAGATTATGCGATTAATATAAGTAAAAAGGCAGAAGATATGCACAGTAAAGGATTGAAATTCTCATATGTTGCCTCAAAGGAACTTCAGGTGTATGGAGATGCCCTTAAAGAGATTATGAATATGACTGTAGATGTGTTTACGGCAGATAATTTGGATGAGGCTGTAAGGGTAGAGCCACTTGAAGAAGTAATAGACAGACTTAATTCTAAGATAAAGAAAAATCATGTTAAACGATTACAAAATGGAGAATGTACAATAGATATTGGTTTAATTCTCGAAGATACAATTACTAATTACGAAAGAGTTGCAGATCATTGCTCAAATGTAGCAGTATGTATGTTGCAGGTAAGAGAAGATGAATATGGAACACATGAATATTTAGATAATGTTAAACATGATGATACACAGTTTAAAAAATTATATCAGGAATATAAAGAAAAGTACTATTTAAACTAAGAATATGATATGCTTTAGTTATGTTATGTGAATAAAAAATGAGCATAATATTAGTATGCAGATTAGACAGAAATAGTTTTATGATAAACACAAGGAGGAAGATATGGCTTTAATATATATTGTTGAAGATGATAAAAACATACAGGAAATAGAAATGTTTGCATTAAAAAACATAGATTACGCTGTAGAGGGATTTGAATGTGCCGGAGATTTTTACAAAAGGCTGTACGAGAAACTTCCGGACCTTGTGTTGTTAGATGTGATGCTTCCGGATGAAGATGGTCTTGAAATAGTAAAAAAATTAAGAAAAAGACCGGATACCATGAGAGTGCCAATCATCATGGTTACAGCTAAAACAACAGAAATAGATAAAGTAAAAGGACTTGATATGGGAGCAGATGATTATATAACCAAACCATTTGGAGTAATGGAACTTATATCAAGGGTAAAGGCACTTCTTAGAAGAAGCAGAAATCTGCAGGAAGAAAAAATGATATCTATAGGTAATGTGTTTATGGATACTGAAAAAAGAGCTGTTTATGTAAATGATGAGCCTTGTGAACTTACATACAAAGAATTTGAACTATTAAAATTACTTATGATTAATGCAGGAATTGTATTACATAGAGATACAATAATGGCAGACGTATGGGGAACAGATTACGAAGGTGAATCAAGAACATTAGACATGCATATAAAAACTTTAAGACACAAACTTAAAGAGGCAGGAAATAGAATTAAGACGGTAAGAAATGTAGGATATAGGATGGAGTAATGTAATGAAGAAAAAAATAAATATGCAATTTATTATAGTTTCATTTATTGCTATTATATTAACTATGAGTTTGTCTGTAGGAACATTTTATGAATTGTTTGTACAGGAAATGAGAAATGACATGAAAGCATACACCCATGTACTTAGAAGTGCAGGGGTGTTTAATGCGTCTAATGAGGAAAAATTAAATCTCAAAAACGAAGATTTGCGAATAACAATAATAGATGCAGATGGAACTGTTGTTTATGATAATGAAGCAAATGATATTGAAATGGATAATCATAAAGACAGACCTGAAATAGAATCGGCGCTCAAAAATGGTGAGGGCTCAGATGTTAGAAAATCTTCAACTCTTAATAAGAGCACATATTATTATGCAGTACTTTTGGATGATGGACAGGTTTTAAGAATTGCAAAAGAAGCTAGTAGTGTGTGGAATATTTTTATAAAAGTGCTTCCGCTTATTTTAGGAATCATAATATTAATGCTTTTTTCTGTTGGAATTATTACTCATTATATTACAAAAAGTATTGTAAAACCGGTAGAAGAACTTGCTAATAATATTGATGAAATAAAAGATATAAAAACATATAAAGAGATACAGCCTTTTATCGATACAATAAAGAAACAACATGAGGATATAGTAAAAAATTCTCATGTGCGGCAGGAATTTACAGCGAACGTATCGCATGAATTAAAGACTCCTCTTACATCCATTTCAGGATATTCGGAATTAATTGAAAATGGAATGGCAACACAGGAAGATACTATAAGATTTGCAGGAGAAATACACAAAAGTTCTCAAAGACTTCTAACACTTATAAATGACATCATAGAATTGTCTGAACTTGATTCGTCAGAAAGCAAAGTTGCAATGGAAACAGTAAATATATACGACATTGCAAAAAATTGTGTGGAAATGCTTAAATTTAATGCTAAAGATCATGGAGTCAATTTAAAATTTGAAGGAACACCATGTAATATAACTGCTAATAAGATGATGATGGAAGAATTAGTGTATAATCTTCTGAGTAATGCTATCAGATATAACAGAGAGGGTGGAAGTGCCACTGTACGTGTTAATAAAATATTAGATAGAGTAAATCTTGAGGTACTAGATACCGGAATAGGAATTTCAAAGGAAAATCAGAAACGAATATTTGAAAGATTTTACAGAGTTGATAAGAGCAGGTCAAAATCAACAGGTGGAACAGGACTTGGACTAGCAATAGTTAAGCATATTTTGATAAAACATAATGCACAGCTTGAACTTGAGAGTACCGAAGGAAAGGGAACTCATATAACAGTAATCTTCCAACCATCATAAAAAAAGGCTTAATCAATAATAAAATCCGGTAGCCGGATGAACGATGGTTAGAATAAAAGTATAAAGAAATGTAAATGAAAAGGCTTATAATATAGAAGAATCGAATACTTCTGTATTATAAGCCTTTTATAAGAGAAAAAAGTATGAAAAAAATTTGAACACAAAGAAAAGTTGAAAAATGTGTTCACAAATTTAAGATAATAGTCATTTTATGCATTGCTTTCAGAAGGTTGTGTTGAACCAACAAAACTTCTGATTATGTCCTGTCTTGTTACGATGCCAATAAAATAATCTCTGTCATCTGTAACAGGAATAAAATTCTGGCTCATTGAGCGATTTAACAGCTCATCCATTTTCACATCTACGCGAACTGCAGGATTATAATTTTTCTTTATTATATCTTTAACCAGATAAGGTTTTTCGCTTTTTACCTTATTGTTCATATAGTCAACAAGACTCCATAAAAAGTCACTAACGCTAACACAACCTACATATTTTTCATCCTTTGATAAAACCGGAATAGCGGTATAACCATGTTCCTTCATAGCTTCTAATCCCTGTTCAAATGTAAATGTGTCATATATGTAGGAAACCTCTGATTTATTTTTTAATAACATTAAAACGTTCATATAATTTATACTATGCAGATATTCTGCAACCCTTTCTCAATTATTCAAAAACTAAAATTGCGAAACAATTATAAAATTTCTGTTGTGATACATGTCTGGTTCGACAAAAGAACGCTCGCGCTGCTTGCCACTCGTAGCAGTTCTAAATATTCAGCACACAGACAGACTTTGAAACCTGCGGTTTCATTCAGCCTATGCACTAAATATTTGAACCGACGGCGTCAAATGCACTTTCGTCAAACCAGACATGTATCACAAACAAAATTTTGTTTAAGAGTGTTTCGATTTTATGATTTTATGATAATTGAAGAATGTGTACAAAATTAAAAGAAAGTTTGATAATTTTATGAAAGATTATTAAAGATAAAGTTAGGAAAAAGAAGAGTGTAAATAATAAAAGTGTAAATAATAAAAGTGCTTGCAAATTTGACGGTTCTTGTTATAATAGTACAGTAATATTTTTTAGGCCTGTTGGTCAAGAGGTTAAGACGCCGCCCTCTCAAGGCGGAATCACGGGTTCAATTCCCGTACAGGCTGCTTGTAGAATCACAGAATTATTTCTGTGATTTTTTTGTATGAGATAAGATTTTACTTATGGAACGAAGTATTCAAAGTTCTTTACTGCGTAACTTATAGAGGGGTGAGGAACCATATTTTTCTTAGCAATTAAGGAAAATTCTCAAGTTCAGCGGCATCTTTAAAATATTTTAATTGTAGTAACTCCATAAAAAAATCCACTATCTATAATTAATAATATCTGTAAGTCATAATATGCCATACTATTTATAATTTTAATATAGGCGATAAAAAAACAATAATTCTAAAAATGAAAAATATATAAAATTCATTATAGGCATATAAAAAGAATAAATGAAAAACTTACATCTTCTTGCCGGAAGCGTTAAATTTATAAGTTTTTATCCCATCATTAAAATATGTATTTGTTACTAAAGACCCATTTCCTGTTGCAAGATATTTTGCTCCTTTAACGGTAATCCAACCTGTACACATTTCTCCGGTAGAAGGGCTTAAGTAAAATTTCCTGTTATCTACAGTTAAAAAACCTGTTTTCATTTTTCCGGTAACAGTGTCAAAATAATACCATTTACCGGAGTATTTAACCCAACCGGTTACGATGTTGTTGTCGCCTGTTAAATAATATGTATCCTTACCGTCTTTTACAAATTTACCGGAAATTATTTCTTTATTTAGTCCAAAATATGAAATGATGGAATCGGCATCCTTTTTACCAAGAAGGTATCTTTTAGCTACTGTATTAAAATATTTTTTGCAGTCAGATTTATTTGTGATATATCCGTGCTCAATAATAACACTTGGAATATTGTATAAAACACCATTTCTGACAATAGAATAATAATCCATTCTAGACCCGTTTTTGTAATGCAAACCTTTGTATTTTCGCATCCAAAAACCACGTTTTTTTAATCCTAAGGAATGTAAGTTCTTTAAGGCAATTTTACCAAATGAGGTAGTTTGTAAATGAATTCTTTTATTATAACCGGAGTCATATGCTGCAAGCATTAAAGCACCGGTTTTATTTTTATTTTCATTAGCATTGATATGAAGACTTATTAAAAAATCAGCATTAAGTCTTTTTGAATATCTGTTTCTTGCTGTAAGGCAGTATCCAAGTCCGAGGGTAGAGAGACAATTATTGGTTGTTCTTGTCGTATAAACTGTAATGTCACCATAATTGTCTAATTTGTTTTTGCATGCTTTAGAAATATCAAGTACAATATCTTCTTCTTTAAGTCCATATCCACGGGCACCGATATGCTTTTTGCAATGACCGGGATCAAGAACTATGACCTTAGAAGTTAAAGGCGATAAGTCGGATTTAATATAATCAGATTTATCTGAAGGTAAAGAAACGGCCTTAGTATCGTTACTTAAAGAAGTTTCTGATAAGTTGTAAGTTGTAGTGACTTCATTTGTAGTACTTTCATTTAAAGAAGTATCTGCAACAGAAGCCTTTGTATTTGTAGAAAATGTTAAAGTGCATGTAAGCATTGATAAAATTAGTGTGTGTTTTAAAATCCTTTTCATTATAATATGTACCTTCCAATGATTTTTTCCTGTATAAGTATAAATGATTATTATAAAAATTACATTACTAAATAGGTAAAAATTGTAAAATTATGCAAAATCCATGAAATAAAAAGAAGAGTATGTGGTAAAAAGCATTTAAAAATTTCTTTATGAGATAGTTTTGTGTTGCTTTTACGCTGGTTTTATGTCGTTAAACCGCCATTTTTACGCCATTTGCTTGACACAAAATAAAAGCAGAGTTATACTGTTTAACGTAAATATTGACTAGATGATAAGGAGTGGACCAGAGGTCCACTCTTTGTTATTGTTAAAAAGTCTTAAATAAAGACATAATAATAGTAGAAAGTTGAGGAGAAAGCGTGTCAAGAAGAGAAGAATACGAAGCAAAGACAGAAGCACTACTTCAGCCAATGGTTGACGAAAGAGGATTCGAATTAGTTGACGTAGAGTATGTAAAAGAAGGCAGTAACTGGTATTTGAGAGCTTTTATAGATAAGCCGGGCGGAATATCTATAGATGATATTGAACCGATAAGCAGAGAACTCAGTGAAAAGTTAGACCAGGAAGATTTTATAAGCGATGCTTATATATTAGAAGTAAGTTCTCCGGGACTTGGAAGACCATTAAAGAAAGATAAGGATTTTGTAAGAAGTATAGGTGAAGAAATTGAAATTCATTTATATAGAGCTATAAACAAACAAAAAGAATTTGTGGGAATCTTAAAGGAATTCAACAAAGAAGAGAATACTTTTACAGTTGAATTAGAAGATGGCGAAGAAACGGTGTTTAACAGAGCTGATGTTGCACTCGTAAGATTGACATTTGATTTCTAACAATTACTTTGTATCAAATAGAACAGAAAACAGTCCGATGAAGGACAACAGTATGTAGAGATAATTAGGAGGATAAAGGAAAATGAATAAAGAATTAATTGAATCATTAAATGTACTGGAAAAAGAAAAAGAAATTAGTAAAGAAGTGTTATTTGAAGCAATCGAAAATTCGCTTGTAGTTGCATATAAGAATAATTTTAATAAAGCTGACAATGTTATTGTTAATGTTGACAGAGAAACAGGAGATTTCCACATTTATTCACAGAAGGAAGTTGTTGAAGAAGTATTTGATCCTGTAATTGAAATTTCATTAGAAGATGCAAGAGCAATTAAGGGAACATACGAAATCGGAGATATGGTTAATGTAGAAATCCAGTCAAAGGACTTCGGAAGAATTGCAACACAGAGTGCTAAGAATGGTATTTTACAGAAAATCAGAGAAGAAGAAAGAAAGAGTGTATTTGAACAGTACTATGAAAAACAGAATGACATTATTACAGGTATTGTTCAAAGAATTAATGGAAAGAATATTAGCGTAAATCTTGGAAAGACAGATACTGTTTTAATGGAAAAGGAACAGGTACCAGGAGAACATTTCAGACCAACAGACAGAATTAAGTTATATATTACAGAAGTTAAAGATGGAAATAAAGGACCAAGAATCGTTGTTTCAAGAACTCATCCGGGATTAGTAAAGCGTTTATTTGAACAGGAAGTTTCAGAAATCCAGGACGGAACAGTTGAAATCAAGAGTATTTCAAGAGAAGCAGGTTCAAGAACAAAGATGGCAGTTTACTCAAACAATCCTAATGTAGATGCAGTAGGTGCATGTGTAGGTGTAAATGGAGCAAGAGTTAATGCAATCGTAGATGAACTTTGTGGTGAAAAGATTGATATTATAAATTGGGATGAAAATCCTGCAATTTTAATTGAAAATGCATTAAGCCCTGCAAAAGTTGTTTCAGTATTAGCTGATCCTGACGAAAAAGAAGCTATGGTAATCGTTCCTGATTATCAGTTATCTTTAGCAATCGGTAAAGAAGGTCAGAATGCAAGACTTGCAGCAAGACTTACAGGATTCAAGATTGATATCAAGAGTGAAACACAGGCAAAAGAAGCCGGAATTCAGTATATATTCGATGATGACGAATATTATGATGAAGATGAGTATTATGATGACGACGAATACTATGATGAAGAAGAATATAATGAAGAAAAAAATGAAGCTGATGATACTTTAGAAGAAAACTTCGATGAAAATGAAGCTGACAGTGAGGATGATTCAGAAGAATAAGTAAGAGAGGTCAATATGAGCCAGACAAAGAAAGTTCCATTAAGAAAATGCACCGGGTGCAATGAAGTGAAAAATAAAAAAGATATGATTCGTGTTATCCGTGATAAAGAAGGAAATATTTCTATGGATGCTACGGGTAGAAAAAATGGCAGAGGGGCATACATTTGCCCGGATGTAAAATGCCTTGAAAAAGCTATGAAGAGCAAAGGTCTTGAAAGAACACTTAAGGCAAAGGTTCCGGAAGAAGTATATGAACAGCTAAAGGCTGAGTTAGGAGAAATCAATGGATAAGGTTATATCTATGATTGGTTTAGCAACTAAAGCCGGCAAGACTGTATCAGGAGAGTTCTCAGTAGAAAAAGCGATTCAGGGAAATAAAGCCCATGCAGTTATTGTTTCTGTAGAAGCATCGGATAATACAAAGAAGAAGTTTAAAAATAAATGTGAATATTACAAAATACCGTTGTTTTATTATGGAACAACACAGGACTTAGGAAAAGCTACAGGAAATAAAACCAGAATGTCATTGGCAGTAGTTGACGAAGGATTCTCAAAATCAATCATAAAAATGTTAGATAATCAAGTAAAATAATCGGAGGTTATAGAATGGCAAAAATGAGAGTACATGAATTAGCAAAAGAATTAGATATAAAAAGTGCAGATATAGTAAAAGCATTGGGAGAAAAAGGCATTGACGTAAAAGCAATGAGCTCAGTGGATGACAGTGAAGTAAAATACATAAAGGATAAATTTAGCAAGAGCAAGACATCTGAAGATAAAACAGCTGAAAAAGTGACACCTACAGAAAAAACAGAAGTCAAAGAAGAAAAGAAACATAAGAGAATTATTACAAGCAGAGGAATGGTTCGCCTTAAAGGTGATGGCGAAGAAAGACCAAGAAGACCAAGACCTGATGGTGAGAAAAAACGTCGTCCAAGACCTGAAGGTGAAAATCAGAATGCAGCCACTCAGAAAACTGAAAAAACAGAAACAGTTAAGAAAGAAAATGAACAGATAGCAAAACCTGTAGAACAGGAAAAAAATGAAAGTGCAAATAAGCCGGTAGAAAATAATGTACAGCCAAAAGAAGAAAAGGTTGAATCTGTAGTTACACCGGTTGCTAAGAATGAACCAAAGAGACCGGCTCCTACAGCAGAATCAGCAGCAAGAAAAGCAGCTGAGATAGCAGCAAAAGCAGCAGCAATTGCTGAAAGCCGTGGACAGAGCAGAAACAATGACAGAAGAAATAACAGAAATGGCCAGAATAGAAACAACAGAGATGGACAGAATAGAAATGGAAATGGAAATGGTCAGAACAGAAACAACAGGGACGGACAGAATAGAAATAACAGAGATGGTCAGAACAGAAACTTTGGAAACAGAGATGGTCAGAACAGAAACAATGATGGAAAGTCATTTAACAGAGATAATAGAAATGGCAATAACCGCAATTTCAATAATAGAAATAATGATGGTTATAATAAGGATAAAGATTTTGACAGAAATGACAACAACAGAAGAAATGACAGAAGAAGAGATGACCAGAAGCAGAGTGCACCTGCAGATATAATCCAGAGCAAAGATCGTAATAAGAGAGAAAACAAGTTACGCCAGGATAAGCAGGAAAGAGGAAGAAAGAATTACGAAGATGGTAATGGCGGAAGAAAAGGCAAGAATGGGCGTAGAGTTGATTTGAGCAAGCCGGTATTACAGAAACCTCAGAAGAAGGAAGAAAAGAAAGAAGAAATCAAAGTTATTTCAATCCCTGAAGCACTTACAATTGGTGAATTAGCAGAAAAGATGAAAATGCAGCCATCAACAATTATTAAGAAACTTTTCTTAGAAGGTAAGATGGTTACAGTTAATACTGAAATTGATTTTGCCGGAGCAGAAGAAATAGCCCTTGAATATGAAATTATGTGTGAAAAAGAAGTTAAGGTCGATATGATTGAAGAACTTCTTAAGGAAGAAGAAGAAAATGAAGCAGACATGACAAGTCGTCCACCTGTTGTATGTGTAATGGGTCATGTAGATCATGGTAAAACATCTCTTCTTGATGCAATTAGAGAAACAAATGTAATTTCAGGTGAAGCAGGTGGTATTACACAGCATATTGGTGCTTCTGTTGTTAAGATTAATGACAGAAAGATTACTTTCCTTGATACTCCGGGACATGAAGCGTTTACAGCAATGCGTATGCGTGGCGCTCAGTCAACAGATATTGCAATCTTGGTAGTAGCTGCAGATGATGGTGTAATGCCTCAGACAGTTGAAGCTATCAATCATGCAAAAGCAGCCGGAATTGAAATAATTGTAGCTATTAATAAGATTGACAAACCGGGTGCAAATATCGAAAGAGTAAAACAGGAATTAGCTGAATATGAATTATTAGCAGCTGATTGGGGTGGAAATACAGAAATGGTTCCTGTATCTGCACATACAAGAGAAGGAATTGAAGAATTATTAGAAATGGTTCTTTTACAGGCAGATGTACTTGAACTTAAGGCAAATCCTGACCGTATGGCAAGAGGTATCGTAATTGAAGCAAAACTTGATAAAGGTAAAGGACCTGTTTCAACTGTACTTGTACAGAAAGGTACACTTCATATTGGTGATCATATTGCAGCAGGAGCAAATTACGGTAAAGTAAGAGCTATGACAGATGACAGAGGAAATAGAATTACAGAAGCAGGACCTTCAACTCCAGTAGAAATTTTAGGATTGAGCGGAGTACCAAACGCAGGTGAAGTATTTGTTGCTAAGGAAACTGCAAATGAAGCAAAAGCATTTGCGGAAACATTTATTGCAGATAGCAAGGAAAAACTTCTTGAAGGAACTAAGTACAGAATTTCTCTTGATGATATTAACAGTCAGATTAAGGCAGGTAACCTTAAGGAATTAAATATCATCATAAAGGCAGACGTACAGGGTTCTGTAGAAGCTGTAAAACAGAGTATGTTAAAACTTTCAAATGAAGAAGTAGAAGTTAAAGTTATTCATGGTGGTGTAGGTGCAATTAATGAATCTGATGTTATTTTGGCTTCTGCATCAAATGCAATTATTATTGGATTTAATGTAAAACCTGATGCTCAGGCAGAAGAAATTGCTACAAGAGAAAAGGTTGATTTAAGATTATATAGCGTTATTTACAATGCAATCGAAGATATTGAAAGAGCTATGAAGGGAATGCTTGAACCAATTTACGAAGAAAAAGTTATCGGTCATGCGGAAATTCGTCAGATTTTCAAGGCTTCAGGTGTTGGAAATATCGCAGGTTCATATGTATTAGATGGTTCATTTAAGAGAGGATGCTCAGCTAGAATTACACGTGATGGAGAGCAGATATTTGACGGACCACTTGCATCACTTAAGAGATTTAAAGATGATGTTAAGGAAGTTAAAGCAGGATATGAATGCGGTCTTGTATTTGAAAAATTCAATGATATTGCTGAAGGAGATGCTGTAGAAGCGTACATGATGGTTGAGGTACCTAGATAAGACTAGTTAACCGGAAAGGAATTATATGAGAAAGAACAGCATAAAAAATACAAGAATTAACGGAGAAGTTCAAAGAGAATTATGTAATATAATCAGAGAACTCAAGGACCCAAGAGTAGGAATAATGACAAGTGTTACCCATGTAGAGGTAACACCTGATCTTAAATATTGCAAAGCGTATGTAAGTGTGTTAGGCGATGAAGAAACAAAGGCTGATACATTAGCAGGACTTAAGAGTGCAGTTGGATTTATCAGACATCAGCTTGCAAAAACCGTAAATTTAAGAAATACTCCACAGATTACATTTATTTTAGATGATTCTATAGAGTATGGCGTAAGAATGTCAAAAATGATTGATGAGGTGACGTCAGATGACAATGAATAATCCTATACCTATAAAGAAACTGATTGGCGATGCAAAAACTATTGGAATAGCAGGACATATCAGACCGGATGGCGATTGCATCGGTTCATGCATGACACTCTATAATTACATTGAGAAAAATTTTCCGGATATACAGGTAAAAGTATATCTGGAAAAAATTAAAGATAAATTTTTATTTATAAAGAACTCTGAGAAAATAGATTCAAATGGGTACGACGGAACAGAGTACGATTTATTCTTTTCACTTGATTGTGCTGATTTAGAAAGATTAGGTTTAAATAAAGAATTTTTTGAACATGCAAAGCGAACAGCATGTATTGATCATCACATCAGTAATGGAGGATATGCAGATTATAATTATATTCTTCCAAATGCAAGTTCGGCATGTGAAGTTTTATATGATTTGTTAGATGTAAGTTTATTTGATAAATCTATTGCAGAACCAATGTATACAGGAATTGCCCATGATTCAGGAGTGTTTAGATTCCAGAGCACAACTTCTAAAACAATGAATGTTGCAGGAAAAATGTTGGATTTTGGAATTAATGCAAATAAGATTCTTGAAGAAACATATTATAAAAAAACTTATGCACAGTCTCAGGTTGCAGGAAGACTTCAGCTTGAAAGTGTAAGGTTTATGGATAATAGATGCATATTTGCATACGCAACAACAAAACTTATGGATTTTTATGGTGTAACGACAAAGGATTTAGATTCAGTAGTTGCACAGCTTAGAAATATTGAAGGAATAGAGGTTGCAATATTTATGTATCAGATAGGGGAAATGAAATACAAGGTAAGTATGAGATCTCAGGATTTAGTAGATGTAAGTGTCATAGCATCATATTTTGGTGGAGGCGGTCATGTAAGAGCTGCCGGATTTGATACTGTAGGAGATGTACACGATATCATCAATAACATTTCAGAACAGATTGAAAAGCAAATGTCATAAATATAGTAATGTGACTTACCATTACAGGAGGAATGAATGATAAGTGGTGTAATAAATGTCTATAAGGAGCCGGGATATACGTCTCATGACGTAGTGGCAAAATTAAGAGGCATTTTGAAACAGAAAAAGATAGGACATATGGGAACTCTAGATCCATATGCCGTTGGAGTATTGCCGGTGTGTCTTGGAAAGGGAACAAAATTATGCGATATTTTATCAGAAAAAGATAAAACGTATAAAGCTGTTTTGTTACTAGGACAGGAAACAGATACACAGGACAGTACAGGTAATATAATAAATAAAGCTGAAGAAGATAAATTGAATGCTTTAGACCAGACAGAAGTCTTTACAACAATTAAAAGTTTTATAGGTGATTATGCACAGATTCCACCTATGTTTTCGGCTATAAAAATAAATGGTCAGAAACTTTATAATTTAGCAAGAAGAGGCGAAGAAGTTGAAAGACCGGCAAGACAATGTAAGATAGTTGATATAACTATAACTGATGTTGACCTTCCCAGAGTCGAAATGATTGTTACATGTTCAAAAGGTACTTATATCAGAACTTTATGTCATGACATAGGAAATAAACTTGGTGTTTATGGATGCATGGATAAACTGGAAAGAACAAGAGTCGAAAGATTTAAAGTTGAAGAAAGTATTACTCTTGAACAGATAGAAAAGGCAAGAGATGATGGAAGATTAAAAGATTATATCGTTCCCGTGGATCAAATGCTTGATAAATATTCTAAATGTATTGTGTCAGAAAAATTTGACAAATTAATATATAATGGAAACAAGTTTACAGCCGGAAATACATTGTTAAGAATGAATTTTGAGGATAAACAAAAAGTAAGAGTTTATGCACAAAATGGAGATTTTATCGGTATATATGAATTTGATGCACATAAACAGATATATAAACCGATTAAGATATTTTTGTAAATACATACAGGAGTCGTAGGATTATGATAAACATGTCAGCAACAGACAAGATAAAATTAAGCAATACAATAGTAACTGTTGGAAAATTTGACGGGTTACATAAAGGTCATGAAAAGTTGTTAAGTGAACTGGCTAAAAAGGCAAATGGAAGACGTAAAGTTGTTCTGACATTTGCTGCGGAACCTAAAGATGTATTGAATAATCAGACAGTAAAAACAATTGTAACAGATGAAGAAAAAAGACTTCTGTGTGAAAAACAGGGAATTGATGTTTATTGTAGCATGCCAATGACAAAAGAATTTTTGGCATTAGAACCTGATGAATTTATAAAAGAATTTTTGAAAAAAAAATTAGGGGCTACAGCGATTGTGTGCGGACCGGATTTCTCTTTTGGAAATAAGGGTGCAGGAAATGTTGATTACCTGAAGGAAAACACAGAAAAATACGGATATGAGTTGTATGTAATTGAAAAAGAAAAATATCATGACAAAGATATAAGCAGTACAGGAATACGCAGTAGTATTATAGAAGGCAGGATAGAGGAAACAAATGAGATGCTTGACCATCCGTACAGTGTTATTGGAAAGGTTGAAGAAGGAAAGAAAATCGGAAGAACGATAAATTTTCCTACGGCTAATATTTTGCCGGCAGCAACAAAACTATTGCCACCAAATGGTGTATATGCAACAAGAACCAACATAAATGGAAAAAGTTATCGCTCAATAACTAATGTAGGTATTAATCCGACGATTTCGGAAAATAATCCTACAAAGGTTGAAACATATGTTGCAAATTTTCATGGCAATTTATATGGAGAAGTTATTGAAGTTTCATTTTACGAATTTATGCGTGGTGAAAGAAAATTTGATGATATAGAACAACTTAAAAAACAAATAACTATGGATATAAATGACAGAATAAAAATGAAAATATAATTTAATAAAAATATTAAATATCATTTTACAATTGAAAAAATTCTATTTAAGAATAATTGGATTAAAAAAAGAAGATGAATAAAAGATATTAGTATGTTATAGAAGGATATTTAAATATTTTCGCTAATTTACAAAGATTTAGTTTACATACCTTGCAATGTATGATAACATAGCAAGGTATGCGAACCTACACTAAGTATTGGATACTCCAACCGTTACTTAAGTGTATGGCGATATTAAAATAATTAAGGAGGTTGTCGTAATGATAACAAAGGAAAAGAAAACAGCAATTATTAACGAATATGCAAGAAAACCGGGCGATACAGGTTCACCTGAAGTTCAGATTGCAATTTTAACAGCAAGAATCCAGGAGTTAACAGAACATTTAAAAGTTAACCAGAAGGATCATCATTCAAGAAGAGGTCTTCTTAAGATGGTAGGTAAGAGAAGAGGTTTACTTGACTACTTAAAGAAAACAGATCTTGAAGGATACCGTGCATTAATTGTTAAACTTGGTATTAGAAAATAATATAAGTTTTATAAAAGACTGCATTTTAACAAGGTTTATATTGTTAAAGTGCAGTTTTTTAATGTGAAAAACAAATATTATAAAATCGGTGGAATTTAGTTAAGGTTAAATGTTTGGTTGCTTTTTTGTATCGTATTGTTTATAATAAAAAAGATTGCTTATTTAATATATCTAATTGGCAAACTGAAACCCGAGACCACTGAAAAAGCGGACGAAAAGTAATTCGCCCTTTTTTCAGTAGTTTCGGTGTTTGCCGGATATATAAGACATTCAAAGGACACATTATATGTGTCGGAAAGATGTATCAGTGAGATGGTACTAAGATAGAGAAAAGGAGACGAAAATGTACAAGAGTTTTAGTATTGAAATTGGTGGTAAAACACTTACAGTAGATGTTGGACGTGTTGCTGCTCAGGCTAACGGTGCAGCATTAATGCATTATGGAGATACAACAGTATTATCTACAGCAACAGCATCAGAAAAACCAAGAGAGGGAATTGATTTCTTCCCACTTTCAGTTGAATTTGAAGAAAAAATGTATGCAGTAGGTAAAATTCCGGGTGGATTTAATAAGAGAGAAGGCAAGGCAAGTGAAAACTCAGTTTTAACTTCAAGAGTTATTGACAGACCTATGAGACCTTTATTCCCTAAGGATTATAGAAATGATGTTACATTAAATAACTTAGTATTATCAGTTGATCCTCAGTGCAGACCTGAAATTGTTGCTATGTTAGGTTCAGCTATCGCAACATGTATTTCAGATATTCCATTTGATGGTCCATGTGCAATGACACAGGTTGGTTTGGTTGATGGAGAATTTATCATCAACCCATCACAGTCACAGTGGAAAGAAGGAGATTTACAGTTAACAGTTGCTTCAACAAGTAAAAAAGTTATAATGATTGAAGCAGGTGCCAACATTATTCCTGAAGCTAAAATGATTGAAGCTATTTATATGGCTCATGATGTTAACCAGAAGATTATCGAATTTATAAATAAGATTGTTGCCGAAGTTGGTAAGCCAAAACATGAATATGAAAGTTTTACAATACCTGAAGAATTATTTGCAGCAATAAAAGAGATTGTTCCACCTGCAGAGATGGAAGAAGCTGTATTTACAGATGTTAAACAGGTAAGAGAAGAAAATATAAGCAAGATTAGAGAAAGACTTGAAGAAGCATTTGCAGAAAATGAAGAATGGCTTGCAGTACTTGGAGAAGCTCTTTACCAGTATCAGAAGAAAACAGTACGTAAAATGATTTTGAAAGATCATAAGAGACCGGATGGCAGAGCTTTAGATCAGATAAGACCACTTGCAGCAGAAGTTGATATTATTCCTAGAGTTCATGGTTCAGCTATGTTTACTAGAGGACAAACACAGATTTGTAACATTTGTACTTTAGCACCATTATCTGAATCACAGAAAATTGATGGATTAGATGAAAATGAAACAGTAAAGAGATATATGCATCACTATAACTTCCCATCATACTCAGTTGGGGAAACAAAACCATCAAGAGGACCGGGACGTAGAGAAATCGGACATGGTGCATTAGCAGAAAAAGCATTAGTACCTGTTCTTCCTTCAGAAGAAGAATTCCCATATGCAATCAGAACAGTTTCAGAAACATTTGAATCAAATGGTTCAACATCAATGGCTAGTACATGTTCATCATGTATGTCGCTTATGGCAGCAGGTGTTCCAATTAAGGCTATGGTAGCTGGTATTTCATGTGGTCTTGTTACTGGAGATACAGATGATGATTATGTATTATTAACAGATATTCAGGGACTCGAAGATTTCTTTGGCGATATGGACTTTAAGGTAACAGGAACAACAGAAGGTATTACAGCTATTCAGATGGATATTAAGATTCATGGACTTACAAGAGAAATCGTAGAAGGTGCAATCCAGAGAACAAGAGAAGCAAGACTTTTCATTATGGATAATTGTATGAAACCTGCAATTGCAGAACCTAGAAAAGAAGTAGGTGCATATGCTCCTAAGATTGTTCAGATTCATATTGATCCGGCTAAGATTGGTGATGTTGTAGGACAGAAGGGTAAAACAATTAATGCTATAATTGAAGAAACAGGCGTTAAGATTGATATAACAGATGATGGAGCTGTATCTGTATGTGGAGTTGACAAAGAACAGATTGATAAGGCAATTGAATATATCCAGATCATTACAACAGATTTCGAAGAAGGAATGATTCTTGAAGGAACAGTTGTAAGCATTAAGGAATTTGGTGCGTTTATCGAGTTCGCTCCGGGAAAAGAAGGAATGGTTCACATTTCAAAGATTTCAAAAGAAAGAGTTGAACATGTTGAAGATTATCTTACACTTGGAGATCATGTAAAATGTAAATGCTTGGGCAAGGATAAGATGGGAAGAATAAGCTTCTCAATTAAAGATGCTCAGTAAATAAAAAATAATAATCTCCCGACAAATATTTTTCTATTGCGGATAGAGATATGAGTCGGGAGATTTTGTATTAATGAATATAAATGTAAAAGGGAAAGTGAGAAGGGATGAGAGAGCAAAAAAAAGATATAACTATGCATATAGTAAATAGAATAATTGTTTTTAGTTTTGTAGCATTTGTTTTTTTACTATTGTTTTCATATGATACATCACCTTTATATAAATGGTGTCATAGTGATACAGCTAATTATATGCTAGAGGGAATATTAGTTGAAAAGGGATTAGTTCCATATATTGACTTTTTTGAACATAAGGGACCATTGATGTTTGTAATACAATGGATGGGAGCGATGCTGACCGGTAATAAAATAGGATTTCTTTTAATTGAAATACCTTTTCTTACAGTAACATTATATGGTAGTTATAAGATTATTGATCTTTTCTATAATGACCAAAGAAAATCAATAATAATTACAATAATTGCATTACTATTAAATCGAATATATTTTGCAGGAAATATGACAGAGGATTACTGTATACCATTTTTGGTATGGAGTATGTATTTTGTAGTCAAATATTTTAAATGCGACATAGATAATGATATAGAACATAATGTTAAATATGCTTTTTTTTATGGAATTACATTTATGGTTTGTGTATTGATAAGAATGACTAATTTTTTACCAATAAGTGTGATGATTATAACGGGGACGGTTTTATTAGCTGTTAATAAAAAGTGGAGCAATATACTGAAAAATATTGTGGCTTTTATAATAGGTGCAGTTTTGGTACTAGTGCCTTTTGTAATTTATTACATAAAAAAGAATGCGATATATGAAATGTTTTATGGAACGATTATACATAATATAAAATATACACTAAACACAAACGGAATTTTATTAAATGCAGGAGTGTTTACAATTTTAATTGTAAATTTAAATTTACTAATGTCATTGTTGATAGCAATTTCAAATTTTGTGACAAATAAGAAAGAGAGAATTGTTTCTCTTTCTCTTATGATATCTGCAATTGTTGGTATTGTAGTTCAATTAGGAATGAGGCCAAATTTAAATTATATGTATATATGGTTTCCTGTTTATATAGTAGCTTGTGGTATGACAGCAGATTTGGTGCAGAATAATAAGATTATTAATAAAGTGTTTGGAATATTTACATTGATTTTAATCAGTTTAAATTTATCATGTGCTTTTATTTCTACAAAATCCATGATTAGTTATGACGTAAATAAGTTAACAGGTATAGAAAAAGATGCAAAAGAAATAACGAAATTAATTCCTGAAAAATCAAGAAACAGCGTGTTGGCATATAACGTCAAATCAGAGTATTATATTGTGACGGATATAGTCCCATGCTATAAATATTTTATGCTACAGGATTGGATGTGCAGTGTAAATGACGAAATGCAGGAAGAATTCAAGGAATATATTGAATCAGGGCAGGCAAAATACATAGTCGAAAATGGAGAAAATAATATTTATAATGAAAATGATGGAACAGATAATGATTTAGATTACATAATAGACGAGAAATATGAAGAAATAGGAAGAAATGACAGCTTTGTATTGATGAAAAGAAAATAGAATACGAAAGAAGAAAATAATATGTCACAGGAAACAAAGATAAAAATAGGAAAAGTAGCAAATATAATAGCTACAATTATATTTGTGGTATTTATTGTTGTAGTATTTGCAGGAATACCAATGACTACAACACAGTTTATAGTTTTAATGGCAGTACTTTTTATATTATTTACTATATGCACAATTGTTGCTCATATAATGCTGAAGGATTATAATCCGGAATAGTATAAAAAAATATATAAAAATATATAA
>NZ_FR878145.1:42458-71058 GCF_000434315.1 Eubacterium sp. CAG:156
AGTTTAGCTATTTGGTTGGACTGTTGCATTTTTTTTGTGAATTTTTTCACAAACAATTGCAATTACTATATTGATAATGGTATAATCAAATTCAATAGCAAAAAATAAGCATATGTTAATTATTATGAATAGTTGTCGGTAAGGTAGGAGAGAAATATGCAGAATCTAAAAGAACTGACAGGACAGCAAAAATATGATTTGTTAAGAAGTGAATATAAAGATTTTATTTTTGATTCCTATGAAGTTAAAAAGAATAGTGATGAATTAGATATTAAATATAATTTTGTTGTGCCGGGACTTGCAGAGTTTCATCCAACATGGAAGATACCATTTAAGAATATTGAAGATACAAATGAAGATGCAATAAACAGACTAATTTTTAATCTGGGAATGGTAGAATTAGTCAGTTATTGGAAAATTGCATGTCCACAGAATGTTATTATTAAGTGTGGAGTATTGACTGATACACAGTTACAATGGTGGAAGAAACTATATTACAATGGTTTAGGCGAATGCTTTTATGTTAATGGCATTGAAGCGTATGAAAAAGAATTCATGCATTTAGTTTGTGATTATAGTAAAGAACAGACAGATTGCACAAAGCCTGTTAAATTGCATGGGATATATGAAGGGTGTTTAGTGCCTATTGGTGGTGGAAAAGATTCATGTGTTTCATTAGAAGTGCTTAAAAGAATTAAAGATGAGAAAATAACAACTTACAGCGTAAACAGAATTGAAGCCGTAAAGAAAGTAATAGATGTAACTGATAATAAAATTGGAGATATTCTTTGTAGGAGAACATTAGATAAAACAATGTTACAGTTAAATAGTGAGGGATATATTAATGGACATACACCATTTTCTGCTATTGTTGCATTTTCTTCAGTATTAACAGCTGCATTAAACGGACAGAAATATATAACTTTGTCAAATGAAAACAGCGCAAACGAATCAACGGTTAAAGATTCAAAAGTAAATCATCAATATTCAAAAAGTTATGAATTTGAATTAGATTTTAATGATTACATTGCAACCATAGTGGAGTCAGACATAAGATACTTTAGTTTATTAAGACCACTTACAGAAATACAGATTGCAAAAATATTTGCATCAAGTGACAAGTACCTTGAAATATTTAGAAGCTGTAATGCAGGAAGTAAAAAAGGTATTTGGTGTTGCGATTGTCCAAAATGTTTATTTGTATATATAATTCTTTCACCATTCTTAAGTCAGGAGAGATTGACAGAAGTTTTTGGTGAAAATTTATTAAACAAAGAGAGCTTAGAAAAGTATTTCAGAGAACTTGTAGGAATAGATGAGAACAAACCATTTGAGTGTGTGGGAACACGAAGTGAAGTTGTGGCAAGCTTGAAATATATTATTGAAAAGGGTGAAAAACTAAAACTTACTGAAAAATATAAAGACTATATTGTGAATAATGGAGAAGATTTAAAGATACTGCTAGGTGAATGGTGCGATGAGCATCTTGTGCCGGATAATTTTGTAAAGGAAATAAGGAAAGTGGTGTAGTTATATGAAAATAGCAGATATTTTAACAGGGAAAAAGATTTTAATTTGGGGATATGGAAGAGAAGGTAAATCAACAGAACATTTCATTTTAGACCATAATATTGATTGTGAATATGATATTTTTGAAGGTAAATACGAAGATATCGATTGTGATAAATATGATATAATTGTTAAAAGTCCGGGCATAAAATGCCATGAAGATAATATTAAATTTACTTCACAGACGGAATTGATGTTAGCACAATTTGCAAAAAATATAATTGGTATTACAGGCACAAAGGGAAAGAGTACTACAGCATCTATGTTGTACACAACTTTAAGGAATTGTGGAGTAGATTGTGTATTAGTTGGTAATATAGGAAGACCATGTCTTGAGAGATATGACGAAATAAAAGATGATACTACAATAGTGTATGAAATGTCATGCCATCAGTTGGCACATGCAAAGGCATCACCTAAAATAGCAGTCCTTCTTAATTTATATGAAGAACATTTGGATTACTACGATACAATGGAAAGATATAAAAATGCTAAATTTAATATTTTCAGATATCAGAGAGTTACAGATACTTTTATTGTAAATGAGGAAATCGATTTAGATATACCGGTAAATGCAAGAAAAGTTGTTATGTCAGATAAAAATTTAGCAAAAGATTTCTTCCTTAAATTAAGAGGAATACATAACCAATACAATGCAAATGTAGTATATTATATTGCTACAAAGTGCTTTGGATTAGATGAAAAAGAAGTAACAAAATACATCGAATCTTTTGAAGGGCTTCCACATAGAATGGAACGTTTAGGGGAAATAGACGGAGTTACTTATTATGATGATTCAATTTCGACAATATGTCAGTCAGCAATTCAGGCTGTAGAAAGTATTGAAAATATTGGAACTATTATTATCGGTGGAATGGATAGAGGAATTGATTATCAGATTCTTTGTGATTATTTTGAAAAGAATACGAAGGTAAATGTTATTTGCATGTATGCTTCAGGTGAAAAAATTTATGATATGTTATCAGGCAGAGAAAATCTTTATATGTGTAATAACTTAGTAGAGGCAACAAATAAGGCAAAAGAAATTACAAAATCAGGACAAGCGTGTGTATTGTCACCGGCAGCAGCTTCATATGATCATTTTAAGAATTTTGAAGAGCGTGGTGATTTGTACAAACACACTTTAGGTTTATAAAAAACTATACGGGGATGGTAAACACAAAGTATGTGCTAATAATAAAGTTAGTGAGGTTACAAAATGGAAAAGAGAAACTTAGACACTATATGCGTACAGGGAGGATGGCAGCCTAAAAATGGAGAGCCAAGAGTACTTCCTATTTATCAAAGTACTACATATAAGTATGACAATTCGGAACAGATGGGCAGATTATTTGACTTAGAGGAAGAAGGATATTTTTACACAAGACTTCAGAATCCTACAAATGATATTGTTGCACAGAAAATTTGTGATTTAGAAGGTGGTGTGGCAGGTATGCTTACATCTTCAGGACAGGCAGCAAATTATTATGCAGCATTTAATATTTGCGAAGCAGGTGACCATATTATATGTTCAGCACATGTTTATGGAGGAACATTTAATCTTTTTGGAGTTACAATGAAGAAACAAGGAATAGATGTAACTTTTATTAATCCTGATTGTACAGAAGAAGAATTAGAAGCTGCATTTAAACCTAATACAAAAATGGTATTTGGCGAAACAATATCAAATCCATCTTTAGTTGTATTAGATATTGAAAAGTTTGCAAAGGCAGCCCACAGACACGGAGTGCCACTTATAGTAGACAATACCTTTGCAACACCGATTAACTGCAGACCATTTGAGTGGGGAGCGGATATTGTTACACATTCAACAACAAAATATATGGATGGTCATGCAATGGCAGTAGGTGGAGCGATTGTTGATAGTGGAAAATTTGATTGGAATGCCCATGCAGATAAATTCCCGGGACTTACAACTCCTGATGATTCATATCATGGAATTGTATATACTGAAAGATTTGGAAAGGGAGCTTATATTACAAAGGCAACAGCTCAGCTTATGAGAGATTTAGGCTCGATTCCGGCACCTATGAATTCATTTTTGTTAAATGTAGGACTTGAGACACTTCATTTAAGAATGCCACGTCATTGTGAAAATGCTATAAAGGTGGCAACATACCTTCAGAGCAGTGATAAAGTAGCGTGGGTTAACTGTCCGATGCTAAAAGGAAACAAATATTATGATTTGGCTAAGAAATATATGCCAAATGGTACATGTGGTGTAATTACATTTGGATTAAAGGGTGGAAGAGAAACGGCAATTAAATTTATGGACAGCCTTGAATTTATTACAATTGTTACTCATGTTGCAGACGCACGTTCATGTGTACTTCATCCTGCAAGCCATACACACAGACAGATGACAGATGAACAGTTAATTGAAGCAGGAGTTCAACCGGATTTAATTAGATTTTCAATCGGTATAGAAAATGCTGATGATATTATTAACGATTTAGAACAGGCTTTAAATAGAATTTAAATGTATTAAACAAAACAAAGGTCTTCATGGATTAAACATGAAGACCTTTAATTTTATTAAAGATAACAAAGTTACTTTGCCCTTGAATGAAAAAAAAATGTCAGTTAATATATATATAAGAGAAAATAGATTTTAGATGGTAGATGGTAGTATGAAACATGCTTTTAGGAGGTGCGATTTATGAGTTACGTTGAAATAAAAGATGTTGTAAAAGAATATAAAACAGGAGAAATAACAATAAAGGCGGCAGATGGAATGAATTTTTCATTTGAAAAAGGAGAATTTGTTGTTATTGTCGGACCTTCAGGAGCAGGAAAAACTACCGTACTTAATATTTTAGGTGGAATGGATAAATTGACTTCCGGTAACGTTATTGTTGATGGAAAAGATATAAGCAGATACAGCAATAGGGAGTTAACTACATATAGAAGACATGATATTGGTTTTGTTTTTCAGTTTTATAATCTGGTGCAAAATCTTACAGCATTAGAAAATGTAGAACTGGCAGGTCAGATTTGCAAAAATCCGTTAGATGCAAAAAAAGTTCTTGAAAGCGTTGGACTTAAGGAAAGAATGAAAAACTTCCCGGCACAGCTTTCAGGAGGAGAGCAGCAAAGGGTATCTATTGCAAGGGCAATTGCAAAAAATCCTAAATTATTATTGGCAGATGAACCGACAGGAGCATTAGATTATCAGACAGGAAAAGCTATATTAAAATTATTGCAGGATACATGTAAAAAAGGTATGACAGTTGTTGTAATTACGCACAATCAGGCAATTGCACCAATGGCAAACAGAATAATTAAAATCAAAAACGGTAAAGTCAGTGATATGACAATAAATGAAAATCCACTTCCGGTAGAAAAAATTGAATGGTAAAAATTAAGTATCAAGAGGTAGCTATATGAAGGCATTAAGAAAAGAATTTTATGTTCAAATAAAAAAGACATTTGGCAGGTTTTTATCCCTGCTTTTAATTGTTGCCCTTGGGGTGGCTTTTTATGCCGGAATACGTTCTACGGAACCTGACATGAGAAAATCCGTGGATGCAATTTATGATAAAGAAAACAGTTATGATATTAGAGTTGTAAGTGAACTTGGAGTAACTAATAACGATATTAATGCATTAAAGTCTATAGATGAAATAAAAGACATCGAAGGTATATATAATGTGGATCAGGTAGTTAAGAATGGAGAAACAGAGTATACCGTGAAAATGATGTCTAGAACGGATACAATTAATAAAGTGAAAACAAATGTGAATGAACTGTCAGATGATGAGTGCCTTGTGGATAGACAGTTAGCTGAACATAATTACATTAAGGTAGGGGACAAGATAACGGTTGATAATGAATACGTAAAGGGAAAGGAATATACCGTAAAAGGAACTTTTTGTACAGGTAATTATTTATCATTTCACAAAGGAAGCAGTACAGTAGGTTCAGGAAAACTTGATGGATTAATAATTATTAATAAAAATCAGTTTGATATGGATAACTTCTCTGATATTTATATTACATTAAAGGGTGCTAAAAAGTTAGACAGCTATGGAACAAAATATGAAAAGTATGTTGATAAAGTGACAAATAAAATTAGAAAAGTTGCGCCTGCTATGGAACAAAAAAGATACGAAGAAATAGTTGACGTGGCAAATGAAGAAATTCAGTCAGCTCAGGAAAAAATAGATAAAAATTATAAAAAATACGAAAAAGGTTTGAAAAAAGCGGATGATGGACAGAAGGAAATAGAAGAAAATAGTAAAAAAATAGAAGAGGGAGAAAGTGAATTAAAAAAGCAGGAAAAAGAATATAAAAGTGGAGTTGAACAATACAATAAAGGGGAAAACCAATATGAATCTGCCAGCATAAAATTGAAAGAGGGTGAAAAAGAGTATAAAAATGGTCAAAAACAATATGAAAGTGGATATGCTAAATATAAAACAGGAGTAAAAGAACTTGAAAGTGGGAAAAATGATTTAAATAACACTAAAAAAAGATTTGCTGCAATGGGAATGAGTGATGTGCCGCAGGTTAAGAGCCAGATTGAAAGTGCGCAGTCAGAGATTTCTAAACATGAGCGACAATTAAATAAAGCAAAAATTAAACTGGATAAAAGTAAAAAGAAGCTTGATAAAGCAAAGAAAAGTTTAATTGTTGGAAAGCAGGAATTAAAAAAATCAAGAGCAGTATTAGATAATACGAAAGAAAAACTTGAAACCGGAAAGCAAAAACTAGCTGATGGGAAAAAAGAAATTGCTGATGGTAAAAATGAGATTATAAAGGCACAAAAAAAGGTTGATAAGGCATATACGAAGCTTGCTAAGGCTCAGAAAAAGCTTAACAAAGCGCAAAGAAAAGTAGATAAGGCAAAAGATAAAGTATATGAGATAGAAAAGAAAGAATGGTATGTGCTGGACAGACAAACGGTTGTGTCATTTGTTGAATTTGGTCAGGACGCAGAGCGTATTGGAAATATAGGAAAAGTATTTCCACTTATATTCTTTTTGGTTGCAGCAATGGTAAGTTTGACGACTATGACAAGAATGGTTGAGGAAGAAAGAGTTCAGATTGGAACACTTAAGGCACTGGGCTATGGAAAAGGAAGCATAGCCGGAAAATATATCGCATATGGAGCAGTTGCAACAATTGCAGGTGGCATAATTGGAGGTATAGCAGGTAGCAAAACTTTACCATGGATTATAATAACTGCGTATAGATTGATGTATCAGAATTTATATATAATAGAAATTCCTATAAATGGATATTACTTTGTGACAGCATGTCTTGCAGCAGCAGTAAGTGTAATAGGTGCAACAATACTTGCGTGTTATAAAACACTTATGGAACAACCGGCATCACTTATGCAGCAAGAAGCTCCAAAAGCCGGAAAGCGTGTGCTGCTTGAAAGAATACCTTTTATTTGGAATCATCTAAGTTTTAATATAAAATCGACTTTTAGAAATCTGTTTAGATACAAAAAAAGATTGTTCATGACTTTGTTTGGTATAGGTGGATGTATGGCTTTAATGCTTGTTGGATTTGGCGTTAAAAATTCCATAAATTCAATATTAACAATACAGTTTGACGATTTATTCCATTATGATTTGACAGTTACATACGATGATGAATGGACTAAGAAGAATGGAACGGATGAACTTAAAAAGATTCTCAACAGCAATTCGGATATAAAAGATAATTTACAGGCAGATGTATTGAATTATGATGTTGGAAAGGAAAATAGTACGGTAAGTACATACATAGTTATACCTGAAAGCACAGATGATATATCTAAATACGTTACATTTAAGAGCAGAAATAAAAATGAAAAATATAAGTTAAATGATGATGGTGTGCTTATATCTGAAAAAATGGCTAAGAAAATCGGAGCCAAAGTAGGCGATGAAATTTATTTCAAAGAAAGCGATACTGTAAGATATAATGTAAAGGTTAGTGCAATAATCGAAAATTATAGTTATCATTATATGTATATGACCGGAAAATATTATAAACAGATAACCGGGAAAGATGCAAAAATGAATACTGCTTTTTGTATCCTGAAAAAAGGCAGAGTTATAGACGATAAAATAGGAAATAAAATAATGAGTAATGATGGTGTTGCAGGAGTATCATTCTTACAGACAACATATAATAGTTTTAGTGAAATGATGAAAAGTATGGATACAGTTGTAATCGTACTTGTATTTTCGGCAGGACTACTTGCATTTATTGTACTTTATAATCTTAACAATATAAATATTGCTGAAAGACGGAGAGAATTGGCAACATTTAAAGTACTTGGCTTTTATGATATGGAAGTGTCAGGTTATATTTACAGAGAAAATGTCATTATCACAATTTTAGGAATTATAATAGGCATTGGATTTGGAATAATTTTGCACCAATTTGTAATTCAGACGGCAGAAATTGATATGGTTATGTTTGGAAGAAAGATTGGAACGCGTGGTTACATTTATAGCACATTATTAACAATTTTATTTGCTGTAATAATTAATATTTCGATGCATTTTAAATTGAAAAAAGTTGATATGGCAACATCACTAAAAAGTGGAGAATAATAAATAAAAAAGAAAGATAGGAAGAAAAAATGAAATTCAGACCATGTATAGACATTCATAATGGGAAAGTAAAACAGTTAGTAGGTGGAACGCTTAAAGATAAAGGTAATAAGGCACAGGAAAATTTTGTGTCACAAAAAGGTGGAGCATATTATGCAAATATGTATAAAAATAACAATCTTGAAGGTGGACATATTATTATTTTAAATGCAGCAGATTCCGAGTATTTTGAGGCTTCAAAAAAGCAGGCACTTGAAGCGCTTGCTGCTTATCCGGAAGGAATGCAGATAGGTGGAGGAATTAATGCAGAAAATGCAGCTGAATATATTGAAAATGGAGCAAGTCATGTTATTGTTACATCATATGTATTCAAAAATGGAGAAGTAAATTACGAAAATTTAGACAAACTTGTAAAGGCAGTAGGTAAAAGTAAAATCGTATTGGACTTAAGTTGCAGAAAGAAAAACAATGATTATTATATAGTTACAGACAGATGGCAGACATTTACTAACATTAAATTAAATGAAGAAACAATGGAGCATTTTTCCAAATATTGTGATGAATTTCTAATCCATGGAGTTGATGTGGAGGGAAAAGGTTCGGGAATGGAAGAAGAGTTAGTAAAATTGCTTTCAAAGTGGGAGAAAAACCCAATTACTTATGCAGGCGGAATTGCAAGTGTAGATCAGATAGATAATTTCAAAAAAATATGTGATGCAAAATTAGATTTTACAATAGGAAGTGCATTGGATATTTTTGGTGGACATTTATCATATCAGGAAATAGCTGCTAAATATAATGAATAAAAATGATAGGTTACATTTTTATTCTTGTGCAATCGTATAGCATTTTATGATTGGCATCTTTTAAGAGGTTTATAATATTATTTTGAAAAATCTCCATACTATTTATAGAAAGTAGTATGGAGGTTTTTTATGAGTGAAAATAAAGAAAAAAATGACGATATCATAGAATATGGGCAGACTGATTTAGATAAAAATAAAGAACATAAGAAAATACATTTGCTTAATATTATAGGTGAAATAGAAGGGCATGATTGTCTTAGCAGTAATACGAAAACAACAAAGTATGAACATGTTATTCCAACGATTGCGGAAGTTGAGGATAATGATGAAATAGACGGTTTGCTTGTTATATTAAATACTGTTGGTGGAGATGTGGAGTGTGGACTTGCAATAGCAGAGATGATTGCAAGTATGAGTAAACCTACAGTTTCACTTGTCCTTGGAGGAAGTCATTCAATAGGAGTGCCATTAGCTGTTTCTACGGATTATTCATTTATTGTTCCGACCGGAACAATGGTAATACATCCTGTAAGAATGAATGGATTATTTATTGGTGTTCCACAAACATATGATTATTTTATGAGAATACAAAAAAGAATAAACCAATTTGTTGTTAATCATTGTGGGATAACTGAGCATAGATTTATAACATTGATGACAGAAACTGAAGTGCTTACAAAAGATGTTGGAAGTATTCTTGTTGGAAAGGAAACAGTGGATAAAAAAATAATAAACGAAGTTGGTGGCTTAAAGGAGGCAATGAATAAATTAAAATCCATGATAGATGATAAAAAAATATAATGGTGTAAGGGGCAAAAGGTCTAAGTCCGCGTGAGTTTGTTCATAAGTGGGCTTAGACCTTTTATAGCTTTTATAGATGCCAAGCATTAATATGTATTATAACTTGAATTAAGATTGAAAAAATAGTAAAATGAAATGTACTTATGGATTTTAGAAGGATAAAACTATTTGGAAAGTAGTAGGTGGATACATGGGATTATTTAAAGCAATAATATTAGGAATTGTGCAGGGACTGACAGAGTTTTTACCTGTAAGTAGTTCAGGACATTTGACTATATGTAAGCAATTAATTGGAATGGAAGATATCGGTTTTTCATTTGATATTATTTTACATGTTGGAACATTGCTGGCAGTATTCTTAGTTTACTGGAGAGATATAGGACGTCTTATAGTAGATGGAATAGGAATTATTGTTGATGTTTGCTTTAATATAAAAGAGTTTTTTGTCAGCAAAAAAATGCAGGATGAGCCATTTTACAGAAAAGTAATATGTAATGGTTATAGAAAATTCGCAATGCTGGTAATAGTATCTACAATCCCAACAGGTATAATCGGTTATTTTGGAAAAGATTTAGTTGAAAAAGCAGGAACTGCTCTTTTAGTTCCCGGAATATGTCTTATTATAACAGCAACACTTCTTCTTATTTCAGATAATCTTCCTGATGGAAAAAAGAAACCAAAGAAAACAAGCTATTTAAATGCACTATTTATTGGAACATGTCAGGGAATTGCAACTTTACCAGGACTTTCAAGATCAGGAACTACAATAACAGCGGGTCTGTTATGTGGATTAAAAAGAGAATTTGCAGTTAAATATTCATTTATTATGTCAATTCCGGCAATAATGGGTGCTGCAGTGCTAGATATCGCAGATTTTGGAAAAGATGGAATGACATCTTCAGATTTAGGATGCTACATTGCCGGAGCTTTAGTAGCGGCAGTTGTAGGATATATTTGTATTAAGACAATGCTTGTTATTGTAAGAAATAAGAAATTTAAATATTTTGCATATTATTGCTATTTAGTTGGAGCAGTAGCAGTTATTGCCTATTTTGTTAAATAAAATAGAACAATTAACTGAAATAAAAAATTTGATGGAGGTAAAAATGGCTACTACTAAAAAAAGAACGAGTGGTACCAAATCCAAGAAATCAACAAATAAAGGACGGAGCACTGGTGCCCGTAAGAGTAATTACAAAAACTCCAGAACCAGTGAACAGATAAAAATAATATCAGAAATTTACATATGGATTCTAATTGCGGTAGCATTATTACTTTTTTTAAGTAATTTTGGAGTTTGCGGGGTAGTAGGCAATATGCTCAGTTATTTTATGTTTGGAGCATTTGGAGTACCGGCATATATATTCCCTATTGTGCTGTTTTTTATAGCAGGTATATTGTTTGTAAATTTAGGCGATGTTAGAGCGGTTGCTAAAAGTGTAACTGCATTAATTCTTTATTTTGATGCATGTGTTTTTGCACATTTGATTTGGAATGTACAAAAGACTACGGTTAGTGAATATTACTCTTTTTGTGGTGAATATAAAATAGGTGGTGGAATTATAGGTGGAGCCATAGGAGATGGCCTTAAAACTTTATTTGGAATAGCAGGAACCTATGTGTTTGTAATAATAATTGCAATTATAACAATTGTTATATTAACTGAAAAATCTATTTTAGATATGCTTAAAAATCATGGAATCAGCGTTTACGAAAGCGCAAGAGATGATATGAAGGATATTCAGCAACAGCAGGAAGTTGCAAGAATAGAAAGAAAGAAGCAAAAAGAAATAAACAGACAGGAAAAGGAAATTCAGAGAGTTCATCGTGAGATTGAAGCTAAGGTAAGGGCAGAGGAAGCTGAAAAGAAAAAAATGGAAAAGGCAAAGCCTGTCAATTTTAGTGATTTAGATGCTATAAATGTCTCAGGAATAAAAGAAGAAAGTCAGAATGTACATGAGATTAATATAGAAGGATTAGAACCTGAATATAGTGGACATATTGATTTAGAAGAAGAACCGACAGGTCAGTTTATATATGGAAAACAAAGTGGTGTTACGGCGAAACTTAAAGAAGAGCCTATTAATAAAACTCCGATAGCGGATGAACATGCAAATGACGGAGAGTTTAAACCTAAGGAAAGAATATTTGTTTCAAAAGAAGCAAAAGAAGTAATGAATAGAAAGCCTTATGGCATGCAGGAAATTAAACATTCACAGGAAACGATGGATGCACAGGAAATTAATCCACAGACGAAAGTACCTGAAAAAGCATCATCAGAAGGAAAGATTATTGCACCGGTTAAGAAAAAGATGAAATATACTAAACCAACATATAGTCTTTTAAATAAAAATCCGGGAAGTAAGAATCCAACATCAAAAATGGAACTTATGGAAACAGCAAATAAATTGCAACAAATTCTTCAGAATTTTGGAGTTAATGTAACAGTAACAAATGTAAGTAAAGGCCCTTCGGTTACAAGATATGAATTACAACCGGAAATGGGAACAAAAGTTAGCAAGATAACTGCACTTACAGATGATATCAAATTAAATCTTGCCGCAGCAGATATTAGAATTGAAGCTCCGATTCCGGGAAAAGCAGCAGTTGGAATCGAAGTTCCTAACAAAGGAAGAGATACAGTTTATATAAGAGAATTATTAGAATCCAAAGAACTAAAAGAGAATTCTTCAAAGATTGCTTTTGCGGCAGGTAAGGATATTGCAGGCAGGGTTGTAGTTGCAGATATTGCAAAAATGCCACATATGCTTGTAGCCGGAACAACAGGTTCGGGAAAATCAGTATTTACAAATTCAATAATAATGAGTATTTTATATAGAGCGACACCTGATGAAGTTAAGTTGATTATAATTGATCCTAAGGTAGTTGAATTTAAGGTTTACAATGGAATACCTCATTTATTATATCCCGTTGTTACAGATCCTAAAAAGGCAGCAGGTATATTGAATTGGGCTGTGGCTGAAATGTCAGAAAGATATAAGAAATTTTCGCAGACAGGCTCAAGAGATTTGAAAGGATATAATGCAAAAATTGAAGCAGGAGATTACGAAGGAGATGAACCACCTGAAAAGATGGCTCAGATTGTAATAGTAATTGACGAGTTAGCAGACCTTATGATGGTTGCAGCAAAAGAAGTTGAAGATGCGATATGCAGACTTGCACAGCTTGCACGTGCAGCTGGAATTCATTTGATTATTGCCACTCAAAGACCTTCGGTAGATGTTATTACAGGTCTTATTAAGGCAAATATTCCATCTAGAGTTGCATTGACTGTTTCATCAGGAACAGATTCCAGAACAATTATAGATATGAATGGAGCTGAAAAACTGCTTGGTAATGGTGATATGCTGTTTTATCCATCAGGCTAT
This sequence comes from Eubacterium sp. CAG:156, assembly GCF_000434315.1. Taxonomy (NCBI): domain Bacteria; kingdom Bacillati; phylum Bacillota; class Clostridia; order Eubacteriales; family Eubacteriaceae; genus Eubacterium; species Eubacterium sp. CAG:156. Next base: position 55,599 of record NZ_FR878145.1, read on the forward strand.
GTTAAACCTGTAAGATTGCAGGGAGCATATGTATCTGATGAAGAGGTACAAAGGACAGTTCAATACCTTGTATCGCATAGCAGTGAGGTTGTTTACGAAACTTCCATTGAAGAAAAATTATCGGAACCATCTAAAGAAGATGGAGAAGAAAATGGAAGAGATGAATACTTTGAACAGGCAGCAAGATTATGCATTGAAAAAGACAAAGGTTCTACAAGTATGCTGCAAAGACAGTTCAGAGTTGGGTTCAATAGAGCAGCACGTATAATGGAACAATTATACGATGCCGGTATTGTTGGACAGGAAGAACAAAATAAACCTAGAAAAATACTTATGAGCATGGAACAATTTGATGAGTATATTTCAGGTAATAATAAAAAAGAGGAGCAATAAAGGAGAAGAAAATGAAAACAGATATTCAGATTGCGCAGGAAGCTACTATGCTTCCAATTAAAGAGGTAACAGCAAAAATTGGGTTAACAGAAGATGATTTAGAATTATATGGTAAATATAAAGCAAAAATTTCAAATGAATATTGGAATAAAATAAAAGATAATGAAGATGGAAAGCTTGTACTTGTAACAGCTATCAATCCAACTCCTGCAGGAGAAGGAAAGACAACTATTACTGTTGGTTTAGGACAGGCTTTAGGTCAGTTAAATAAAAAAGCAGTAATTGCACTTAGAGAGCCATCTCTTGGACCTTGCTTTGGTATTAAAGGGGGAGCAGCAGGTGGTGGATATTCACAGGTTGTTCCTATGGAAGATTTAAATCTTCATTTTACAGGAGATTTCCATGCAATTACATCAGCTAACAATTTATTAGCAGCAATGCTTGATAATCACATTCAGCAGGGAAATGTACTCGGAATTGACCCTAATCAGATTGTATGGAAGAGATGTGTGGATATCAATGACAGAGTATTAAGAAATATTGTTGTAGGTCTTGGAAGAAAGGTTGATGGAACAGTAAGAGAAGACCATTTTGTAATTACAGTTGCATCAGAAATTATGGCAATTCTTTGTCTTGCAGATGATTTGGCAGATTTAAAAGAAAGACTTGGAAAAATAATTGTTGCTTATACATATGATGGTAAGCCTGTGACTGCAAAGGATATAAATGCAGTAGGTTCAATGGCAGCACTTTTAAAGGATGCTATTAAACCTAACGTAATTCAGACATTAGAGCATACAACAGCACTTGTTCATGGTGGACCATTTGCAAATATCGCACATGGATGTAACTCAGTAAGAGCAACAAAGACAGCATTAAAGATGGCTGATATAGTAGTAACAGAAGCAGGATTTGGAGCAGACCTTGGAGCAGAAAAATTCATGGATATTAAGTGCCGTCAGGCAGGACTTAAACCTGATTGCGTTGTTTTAGTTGCAACAGTAAGAGCGTTAAAATATAACGGTGGAGTTCCAAAGAGTGAATTGTCAGAAGAAAATTTAGACGCATTGGCAAAAGGTATTGTTAACCTTGAAAAACATATTGAAAATCTTCAGAAATTTGGGGTCCCTGTAGTTGTAACATTAAATTCATTTATCACAGATACAGAAGCTGAATATGAATATATTAAGAAATTCTGTGAAGACAGAGGATGCGAATTTGCATTGGCACAAGTATGGGAAAAAGGTGGAAAAGGTGGAATAGATTTAGCTAATAAAGTTCTTGAAACATTAGAAAACAAAGAATCTAAGTTTAAACCATTATATGATACCAAATTACCAATCAAAGAAAAAATCGAAACAGTTGCAAAAGAAATCTATGGAGCAGATGGAGTTAATTATTCACCTGAAGCTCAGAAGGCAATTGCTAAGATTGAAGATATGGGATATGGAAATCTTCCTGTATGTATGGCTAAAACACAGTATTCATTATCAGATGATAAAGATAAATTAGGAAGACCGGAAGGATTTGAAATCAGCATTCGTGACGTATATATATCAGCAGGAGCAGGATTTGTTGTTGTATTAACTGGAAATGTAATGACAATGCCGGGACTTCCAAAACATCCTGCAGCATACGATATTGATGTTACAGACGATGGAAAGATTACAGGATTATTCTAATAAATGATGCCGTGTATAAAATGCAATGAATTAAAATTAATTCGTAGGTATCAATAAGGAGCAAAATGCATTTTGCTCCTTAACTATAATAATTACTGCGAAGAAAGGAAGCGTTTATAAAGTAATGAAATTAATTGATGGAAAGAAGATTTCAGGTGAAATTAAAGATGAAATCAAAGAAGAAGTTGCAAAGTTAAAAGAACAGGGGATTGACATAGCACTTGCAGTCGTAAAGGTTGGAGAAGACCCTGCATCAGCTGTGTATGTTAGAAATAAAGAAAAAGCATGTGAATATGTAGGAATAAAATCAATTACATATGCATTAAAGGAAGAAACTACACAGGAGGAACTTCTTGAATTAATAGATAAGTTAAATGCAGACAAAGAAATTAATGGAATTCTTGTACAGCTTCCATTACCAAAACATTTAGACGAAACAGAAGTGCTAAACAGAATTGACAGCAAGAAAGATGTTGATGGTTTCCATCCAATGAATGTCGGAAAAATGATGATTGGTGAAGAAACATTTTTACCATGTACACCTGCAGGAATTGTTGAGCTTATAAAGAGAACAGGTGTCGAAATTTCAGGAAAAGAATGTGTGGTAATAGGACGTAGTAATATTGTAGGCAAGCCAATGGCGATGCTTATGCTCAAAGAAAATGCAACAGTAACAATTGCACATTCAAGAACAAAAGACTTAAAGGAAGTTACAAAAAGAGCAGATATTTTAATTGTAGCAATAGGTAAGCCAAAGTTTATTACAGCTGATTATGTTAAAGAAGGAGCGGTTGTAATTGATGTAGGAATCCATAGAAATGAAGATAACAAGCTTTGTGGAGATGTGGATTTTGATTCAGTAAGTGAAAAAACATATGCAATAACACCTGTACCAGGTGGCGTTGGACCAATGACTGTTACAATGTTATTGGCAAATTGCGTAAGAAGTGCAAAGTTATTTAGATAAAGATAAATAAGATATGAAAGGGCGGTGTCAAATGAAATTTGCGAATATTATTGTTGATATTTCACATGAAAAATTGGACCGCCCTTTTGGTTATATAATACCGAAAGAATTAGAAGATAAGATATCTATAGGTACTCAGATAGTTATTCCATTTGGAAAAGGAAACAGAGAGATAACAGGATATGTAATCGAGATAACAGACAAGCCGTCATTTGATATAAATAAGATGAAATATATTATTCGTGCAAATGAAGGCGCGGCAACGGTTGAAAAACAACTTATAGAGTTAGCCTGGTGGATAAAGAAAGAGTATAGCTGTACAATGAATCAGGCATTAAAAACAGTCATACCTGTTAAAAAGAAAATAAAAAATATACAAAAGAAGACAATAACGCTTAATATAAGTGAAGAAGAAGCAGAAGAAAAGATATTAAAATATAAAAAGTCCAATGCAAAGGCAAAGGTCAGATTGCTACAGGAACTAAAAGATATAAAACATATGTCAAAGGAGCTTGTAGTAGACAAATTAAATATATCGCCAAGTACTCTGAAGGCACTTGAATCTACAGGAGATATTTTGATAGAAATTGAAAATAGTTATAGAAATCCTGTTAATTTTAATAATCTTGAGCGTTATGATATAATATTAAATGAACAGCAAAAAGCTGTCGCAGACGGTATTAAAAAGACAATGGATTATAAAAAAAGTGAAAAAGCAAATGTTCATTTGATTTATGGGATAACCGGAAGCGGTAAAACAGAAGTTTATATGGATATTATAGACAAGACTATCCACGATGGAAAACAGGCGATTGTTTTAATTCCTGAAATCGCTTTAACATATCAGACAGTAAAGAGATTTACGAGAAGATTTAAAGATAAGGTGTCAATAATTAATTCAAAACTGTCAGCAGGAGAAAAGTATGATCAGTTTGAAAGGGCAAAAAGAGGAGAAATAAGTATAATCATAGGTCCAAGATCTGCGCTTTTTACCCCATTTGAAAATTTAGGCCTTATAGTAATTGATGAAGAGCATGAGGGAGCATATAAAAGTGAAAATGTTCCTAAATATCATGCAAGAGAGGTGGCTGCAAAATTATGCAATATTACAGGAGCAACATTAGTTTTAGGCTCAGCAACACCTTCTTTAGAATCATATTTTAATGCTCAGACAGGGAAATATAAGTTACACAGACTTACAAGCAGAGAAAAAGGCAAATTGGCACAGGTGTCAGTAGTTGATATGAGGAAAGAGCTAAAGAATGACAATAAGTCAATGTTTAGTATGGAATTAAAGCAGCTGATTAATGACAGATTAGAAAAAAAACAGCAGACTATGTTGTTTATAAATAGAAGAGGATATGCAGGATTTGTGTCGTGCCGGGAGTGTGGAGAGGCAGTCAAATGCCCACATTGTGATGTGACATTAAAAGCCCATAATAATGGAAAAATGGTGTGCCATTATTGCGGTTACGAAGAACCGATTCCAAGGTTATGCCCAAAATGTGGTTCTAAATATATAGCCGGATTTGGTATAGGAACACAAAAAGTTGAAACAATGATAAAAAAAGAATTTCCACAGGCCAAAGTATTGCGAATGGATTTTGACACAACATCAAGAAAAGGTGGTCATGAAGAAATACTGTCAGCTTTCGCAAATCATCAGGCAGATATCCTCGTTGGAACTCAGATGATTGTAAAAGGACATGACTTTCCTGATGTAACATTAGTTGGAATTTTAGCAGCGGATATGTCGTTATATGCGAGTGATTATACGGCGGCTGAAAAGACATTTCAATTACTAACGCAGGCAGCAGGAAGAGCAGGAAGAGGAAAAGAAAAAGGACAGGTCGTAATTCAGACATACTCACCGGATAATTATAGTATTGAATCAGCAGCAAAGCAGGATTATGAAGAATTCTATCAGGAAGAATTAGCATATAGACAATTAATGCAATATCCACCTGTAGCGGCAATGACTGAAATCTTAATTCAATCTGAAGATGAGGAGTTGTTAGAAAGATTTACAGATGCCCTTACTAAATATATAAACAAATTAAAAGAAGCAAAATTTAAACAGTTAATGATAATTGGACCGGCGAAACCTCCGGTGGCAAAGATAAATGATGTATATAGAAGAATGATATATTTAAAAAGTCTTGATAAAGAAAAACTTATTAGAATGTCAGACTATATACAAGAATTAATAAATACTTCACAAAAAGTTAAAGGTATAACCTTACAATTTAATGTGAGAGAGTGATAAAAGGAGAAATGAGATGGCGCTTAGAAATGTTAGAGAATTAGGAGATCCATGTTTAAGAAAAGTTTGTAAAGAAGTAAAAAATATTAATGCTAGAACAAAGATTCTTATAGATGATATGCTTGATACTATGTATGAGGCAAATGGTGTCGGACTTGCAGCACCTCAGGTTGGTGTTCTTAAAAGAATTGTCGTAATAGATATAGGAGATGGCCCGATTATCATGATTAATCCTGAAATTATAGAAAAAGATGGAGAACAGACAGGGTATGAAGGATGTTTAAGTCTTCCAGGAAAATCAGGGGTAGTCACAAGAAGCAACCATGTTGTTGTAAGAGCATATGATGAAAATATGGAATTATATGAATTAGAGGGAACAGAATTACTAGCAAGAGCAATACAGCATGAATGTGATCATTTAGACGGAATAATGTATGTAGACAAGGTTGAAGGAAGAATATATGACAATGAAGAATTAGAAGATGAATAAAGAAAAATTCATTTTAATAAATCTTTCCGACGACAAGCCACCGACCTAAGGGAGGGGCAATACATATTATTAGAGGAGAAATAAGATGAAAATAGTATTTATGGGTACTCCCGATTTTTCAGTTAATGCTTTAGAAAATATTGTAAAAGCAGGTCATGATGTGGTTGGTGTAATTACACAACCTGATAAACCAAAGGGACGTGGTGGAAAAATGCAATACACACCGGTAAAAGAAAAAGCATTGGAATTAGGACTTGATGTATATCAGCCACAAAGAGTTAAAGAAACTGAATTTATTGAAAAGTTAAAAGAAATGAATCCTGATGCAATTGTGGTAATTGCATTTGGACAAATTTTACCAAAAGCAATTTTAGATATGCCTAAGTATGGATGCATAAACGTACATGCATCATTACTTCCTAAATACAGAGGAGCAGCACCTATTCAGTGGTCAGTTATTGACGGCGAAAAAGAAACAGGTGTTACAACAATGTATATGAATGAAGGATTAGATACAGGGGATATTATAGACAAAGTAGTTGTCCCGATTGATAAGAAAGAAACCGGCGGAAGCTTATTTGATAAATTAGCAATAGAGGGTGGAAAATTAATCTTAAAAACATTAATTGAACTTGAAAATGGAACAGCAGTAAGAACTCCGCAGGATGACAGTAAGTCAAATTATGCAGGTATGATTAATAAACAGTTAGGAAAAATTGACTTTAATAAATCTGCAAATGAAATTGAGAGACTTATAAGAGGGTTAAATCCATGGCCAAGTGCATATACAAAAATGGATGGTAAGACTTTAAAAATATGGGATGCAGATGTGGACGATTCTGAAAATGATTCTGCACCAGGAACAATTACTGAAGTAGGTAAAGACTTTATCCGTGTTGCAACGGGAAAGGGAAGCCTTAAAATTTTAGAACTACAGTTAGAGGGCAAAAAGAGAATGAAAACAAGAGATTTCCTAAATGGAGCTAAAATTCCTGATAGAATGGAGGGATAAATATGATTTTAGCATATTATGGATATGGATATTATTATTTTGATCCAACTTATATTTTCTTAATTATTGGTGCAGCTATATGTATGATAGCTTCAGCAAGAGTAAATTCAACATATAATAAATACTCTAATTATAGAAGTATGTCAGGACTTACAGGAGCTCAGACTGCAGAAAGAATATTAAGATCTCAGGGAATTACAGATGTTCAGATTCGTCATATAAGAGGCAATCTGACAGATAATTATAATCCGGCAAATAAAGTTTTAAGTTTGTCAGATGCAACCTATGCAAGTGACAGCGTTGCAGCAGTCGGAGTAGCAGCACATGAATGTGGACATGCAATACAGCATGCAAAAGGATATGCACCTATTTCAATTAGAAGCGCATTAGTCCCATTTGCAAATTGGGGCTCAAGACTTTCATGGATATTAATAATCGCAGGATTGTTTATAGGCGGCAATTCATCACAGATGATTATTGATTTAGGAATATGGGCATTTTCATTAGCCGTATTATTCCAGCTCGTCACATTGCCGGTAGAATTTAATGCATCATCACGTGCAATGCAAATACTCGAATCAACAGGAATTCTTGGAACACAGGAACTACAATATACACGAAAAGTTTTATCAGCAGCGGCTATGACATATGTTGCGGCAGCAGCTTCATCTATTTTGCAGTTATTGAGACTTATTGTATTATTTGGCGGAGGAAGAAGACGTGACGACTAATAAAGCGCCGGAAGTTAATCTTAGAAATATAGTTTTAAATATGCTTTTAGAAAATAATAAAGGTAGACTTAGTCATTTAATAGTTAAAGATACATTAGATGAAAATAAAAATCTTGATAAAAATCAAAGAGCTTTTATTACACGCCTGTTTCAGGGAACTATAGAAAGAACAATTGAAGAAGATTATATAATTAACTTGTTTTCTAAAACAAAAGTTAATAAAATGAAGCCGGTAATCAGATATATATTACGAATGTCTGTTTACCAGCTTAAATATATGGACAGTGTTCCTGAATCGGCAGTTTGTAATGAAGCAGTTAAATTAGCAAAAAAAAGAAAATTTTCTAATTTAAGTGGATTTGTAAATGGTGTTGTTAGAAATATAGCCAGAAATATGGATTCCATAAAATATCCTGAAAAAGAAAATGAAAGACTTGAGATTGAATATTCAATGCCTTTATGGATTGTTGATATGTGGATTGAAAGATTTGGCATTGAAACGACAAAAAATATACTTAAAAGTGTGTATAATAAAAAAACAACAACTATTAGAGTGAATACGTCAAAAACTACAGTTGACGAAGTAGTAGTAAGACTTGAAAATGAAGGAGCAAAAGTAAAACGCTCTACATTGTATAGCAATGCATTAGAAATATCAGATTATAATCAGATTGCAGATTTTTATGATTTTAATAAAGGAAACATTGTAGTACAGAATTTAAGTTCAATGTTTGTAGGAATGGCAGCTAATCCTAAAGAAGGGGACTACATAATTGATGTGTGTGCGGCACCTGGAGGAAAAAGCCTTCATATAGCTGATTTGATTCATAATAAAGGTAAAATTAGGGCAAGAGACTTAACTGAATATAAAGTAGGCCTTATTAATGAAAATATAAAAAGAACCGGATTTAACTGTATTTTTGCTGAATGTAAAGATGCAACTAAATTAGATAAAAATGTCATAGGTAAAGCAGATATTGTTATAGCAGATTTGCCTTGCTCAGGACTTGGAGTTATAGGAAATAAAGTTGATATAAAATATAACACAAGTATTGAACAGATAAATGAGCTTGCAAAATTGCAAAAAGAAATATTAAGCGTGGTTTCCAAATATGTTAAACCGGGTGGAACATTAATATATAGTACTTGTACTGTGACAAAAGAAGAAAATGAAGATAATGTAAAATGGATAGAAGAAAATCTTCCGTTTAAATTACAGTCATTAAATAAAAAACTGCCGGAACAGATAATTGACAACAAACATGATTATGTTCAGATTCTTCCGGGAAAATATGGAATGGATGGATTTTTTATTTCGGCATTTAGAAGAATAGATAAATAGGATGAAAAGATATGACAAAATTAGACATTAAATCATATAATTTAGAACAATTAAAGAATGAATTAAGTCAGATGGGAGAGAAGCCTTTTAGAGCAGGACAGATATATAAATGGCTTCATATTGACAGAGTTTCAAGCTTTGACGAAATGACTAATTTGTCAAAAGATTTGCGACATAAATTAGATGAAAAGTATGAGATAATCACTCTTAAACCTGAAAAGGTCTTAATTTCTAAAATAGATGGAACAAGAAAATATTTATTTGGAATAAAAGGTGGAGCAGTAATTGAAAGTGTGTTAATGAGATATCATCATGGAAATTCAGTATGTATTTCAACACAGTCAGGATGTCGTATGGGATGCCGCTTTTGTGCTTCAACGCTAAATGGATTAGATAGAAATCTTACTACATCTGAACTGCTTGAACAGATTTATCAGATAGAAAAAAATATAGATGAGAGAGTATCAAATATAGTTTTAATGGGAAGTGGCGAGCCTTTAGATAATTTTGAGAATGTGACTAATTTCCTTAGAATGATAACAGATGAGAATGGTGCAAATATAAGCCAGAGAAATATTACGTTATCAACATGCGGACTGGTTCCAAAAATTAAGGAATTAGCAGATATGAATTTTCAAATTACATTGGCAATTTCCTTACATGCATCAGATGATGAAACCAGAAAGGAATTACTTCCTATTGCAAATAAATATACAATAGAAGAAGTTTTAGATGCATGCAGATACTATTTCAATAAAACAGGAAGAAGAATAACATTTGAATATAGTCTTGTTGCAGGTGTAAATGATACAATAGAAGAGGCGGATAAATTAGGCAGACTTGTATCAGATTTGAATTGTCATGTTAATCTGATACCGGTAAATCCAATTAAAGAAAGAGAATACCGTCAGTCTGCAAAACAAGCTGTTTTACAATTTAAATCGAGAGTTGAAAAATATAAAATAAATGCTACTATAAGAAGAGAGATGGGCAGAGATATAAATGGAGCCTGTGGTCAACTTCGAAACGAAGCAATGAGTCAGCGAAAGGAGGATTTGGAGTGAAAGCATATGGAAAAAGCGATGTTGGATTAATGAGAACAATTAATCAGGATAGTATATTTGTATCAATGAGTTCCGTTGGAAAACTTCCAAATTTATTCATTGTAGCCGATGGCATGGGCGGACATAAGGCAGGAGATGTTGCGTCTAGGAAAAGCATAGAAGAATTTATTAAATATGTATGCACAACTAATATGACAGATCCGGCTAATATACTCGATTCGGGGATTATGGAGATAAATAAAATAATTCTTGATTTAGCAAAGTCTAATAAAGATTATTCAGGTATGGGAACAACATTTGTAGCAGCTACAATTGTTGAGAATCATGTTTATATTGCAAATGTAGGTGACAGTAGACTATACCTTGTAAATGAGGATATACAACAGATAACAAGAGATCATTCTTTAGTAGAAGAAATGGTCAGATTAGGTCAGTTGGCAAAGGAAGAAGCCAGAACTCATTTAAAAAAGAATATTATTACACGCGCGGTAGGTGCAGAAGAGGCTGTGACAGCAGATATTTTTGAGATTGAGACAAAGCCAAATGATAAGCTTTTGTTGTGCTCAGATGGATTAACTAATATGGTTGAGGATTATGAGATAAAAACCATAGTTCAATCTAGCGATGATATTGAATCAGCAGTCCATAGACTTATTGATCAGGCTAATGAGAACGGTGGAAAAGATAATATATCGGTTGTTCTTGTTGAGCCGGGAGTGATGAGGTGTAACAATGATTAAGAAGGGTATGTTTATTGGAAACAGGTATGAGGTTTTAGATAAAGTAGGTTCCGGTGGAATGTCGGATGTCTATAAAGCAAAAGACCATAAGTTAAATAGATTTGTAGCTATTAAAGTATTAAAACATGAATTTAGTAAAGATAAGAATTTTGTATCAAAATTCAGAGTGGAAGCGCAGTCTGCTGCAAGACTCGAACATACAAATATTGTAAATGTTTATGATGTAGGAGAAGATGCAGGACTTTATTATATTGTAATGGAACTTGTTGAAGGAATTACATTAAAGCAATATATAGCAAGAAAGAAAAGGCTTTCAGTAAAAGAAGCTACAAGTATTGCAATCCAGATTGCACAGGGCATAGAGTGTGCACATAACAATCAGATAGTGCATAGAGATATAAAGCCGCAGAATATTATTATTTCAAGAGAAGGAAAAGTAAAAGTAACTGATTTTGGAATAGCTAAAGCTGCTTCAGCAAATACGATAAATGGAAATGCCATGGGTTCAGTTCATTACATATCTCCTGAACAGGCAAAGGGAAGTTATGTAGATGAGAGAAGTGATATTTATTCGCTAGGTATTACAATGTATGAAATGCTTACAGGAAAAGTACCGTTTGATGGAGATAATACTGTAAATATTGCATTACAGCACATTCAGAATAATGTTCCTGACATAAGAAGCATAATTCCTGAAATGCCGGTAAGTATTTCAAAAATAGTCCTTAAATGTACACAGAATAAACCAGACAGAAGATATCCTAAAATATCATCGCTTATAGCAGATTTGAAAAAGTCATTATTAAATCCTTATGATGATTTTGTAAGATTTGATTCAAATGAAGATTTAAGCGAAACAACATTAATTACTGATTCAGGAATTAAGAAAATAAATCCTGATGATGGTAAAGTAGTTGATGAAAAGATTGAAAAAATACAGGATAACAATGATATAGATGCTGTTGATCCTAAGTTAGATAAGTTAATTACAGTAGGTGGAATTATTGCAGGTATAATAATGTTTATTATAATCGTTATAATTATAACAGTAGTTGTACAAAGTAATAACGTAGAAATACCTACAACACCTCAAAAAGAATCATCTACTATTGATTCAAAGCAGACAATAGTTCCTGATGTAGTAGGAATGACAGAAGATGAAGCACAGGAAGCATTACATGATAAGGCGTTAGGATACCAATATGAAGGCTATGTTTATAATGATGAATATGAAAGCGGATACATATGTAAGCAGTCCGTTGATGCAGATAGTGTAATTGATAAGCACACAACAGTAATCTTAACGGTAAGTAAAGGTTCTGAAAAATTAGAAATACCTAAGGAACTAGTTGGAGAAAAACTAGCTGATGTAGAGTCAAAACTTGATGAAATCGGAGTAAACTGGGAAATAGAATACGAATATAATTCAGCGAGTGTTGATACTGTATTAGATATTAATCCGAGTGAAGGAGCACCGGTTTCAAAAGGAGATACGGTTCATATTAAGGCAAGCAGAGGAACTAAAATTTCAACAACAACTATTGTACCGTCTTTGATTGGAAAGAAAGAGAAAGATGCTAAAAGTTCTATTTCAGCAGCAGGATTAAAAGTTGGAGAAATACGATATGTAAATGATGAATCCGTTGCTAATGGAAAAGTAATAAGACAGACGGTTAAATCAGGTGGAACAATTCCAAAGGGTACAACAATAGGACTTGTAGTAAGTTTAGGACCGGTTGAAGTAACAACTGTACCTGAGACAACTACACAACAGGTTATAAATGAATCTAAACAGGCTGTTTTAGTAAAATCACAGTTATATTTTGAAGATGACAATACACCTGTTACAGGCGGTGTTATTACGGTAACATATAGTAATGGACAAACAGAAGCTACAGACGATGCATCAACATGGGATACTACAATAATCAATGTTCCAACAAATCAGGATGGAACAGATTGTACGTACACATTAATGATAGGAAGTCGTATAGTTAAAATTAACGCAGGTGGATGATAAATAACAATAGGGGACTTTTTAGTCCCCTATTAAGTTGTATAGGTGGAGAATGACAGGAAAAATAATAAAAGGAATTGCGGGATTTTATTATGTTCACATAAAAGATTATGGAATATATGAATGCAAGGCAAAGGGAAAATTTAGAAATAATAAAATAAAACCTTTAGTAGGGGACAATGTAGAAGTTGATATATTGGATTCTTTAGAGAAAAAAGGAAATATAGTTAAAATTTTATCAAGGGAAAATGATCTTATCAGACCATTAGTTGCAAATGTAGATCAGGCAATGATAGTATTTGCAGTAAAAAAACCTGATCCTAATTTAAATCTATTGGACAGATTCTTAGTAATGATGGAATATCAGAATATTGAAACAATAATCTGTTTTAATAAAATAGACATTGGAAATGAAAAATTCATGGAAGAATTAAAGAACACATACAACAATGCAGGATATAAGGTCTTATTTGCAAGCGCTACGGAAAATGAAGGCGTGGAAGAAATAAAGAAACTACTATATGGAAAGACAACTGTTTTAGCCGGACCGTCAGGTGTAGGTAAATCTTCAATGCTAAATGCGCTTACAAATGAAGATAAAATGGAAACAGGTAAAATAAGCGAGAAAATAGGCAGAGGTAAGCATACAACAAGGCATTCAGAAATATTTAACATGGATAAAGAGTCATATATCGTAGATACTCCCGGTTTTAGTTCGATGTTTGTACCTGGAATGACTAAAGAAAAGTTGCAGGATTGTTTTCCTGAAATGGCACAGTATGAGCCGGAATGTAAATTTGGAGGGTGTGCACATATAAATGAACCTATATGTGGGGTTAAAGAAGCAGTTAATTCAGGGAAAATTTCTAAGACAAGGTATGAAAATTATATTTTACTTTATAAAGAATTAGAAGAAATGGAAAGAAATAAATATTAAATATATATGGAGAGGAAAAGAAAATGAATAAGTTATCACCATCAATTTTATCAGCAGATTTTGCAAATTTAGGAGCAGATGTAAAAAGAATAGACGAGGCAGGATGTGACTGGATACACATAGATGTCATGGATGGAATGTTTGTACCAAATATTTCGTTTGGTATACCTGTTATTAAATCTATAAGAGGATGTACTGATAAATTATTTGATGTTCATTTGATGATAGAAGAACCAATAAGATATATTGAGCAGTTTAAAGAGGTAGGAGCTGACCTTCTAACTATACATGTAGAAGCTTGTGAAGATGTAAAAACTACTATCGAGGCAATAAAAAAAGCAGGGTTAAAAGTTGGTTTGGCCTTAAATCCACCAACAGCAGTAGATGAAGTAATTCCATATATGGAAATGGTAGATATGATTTTGGTTATGACAGTAAATCCGGGATTTGGAGGACAGTCATATATAGATGAATGTACTGAAAAGGTTGAAGTGCTTAGAGCAGTAAAAGAAGAATATAATATGGATTTAGATATACAGGTAGATGGTGGGGTTACATTAGATAATGTAAATATTCCATTAGAAGCCGGAGCAAATGTAATTGTTGCAGGCTCAGCTGTATATAAAGGAAATGTAGAAGAAAATGTAAAAAGATTTAAAGAAATATTTAATAAGTAAATCAAATAAATAATATGAAGAACACAGAATTAATAGAAAAGTTATATGAAAACCAAAATTTAGAAGATTGTGAGTTATTGCAACTGATAAATACGATAAGTGAAGAGGAAAGAGAGAAACTTTTTTACTATGCAAGAAGGGTGAGGGAGAGAGAATATGGAAATGATGTTTATATCAGGGGACTGATAGAATTTACCAATGTTTGCAAAAATGACTGTTATTATTGTGGAATACGAAAAAGTAATGATAAAGTAGAAAGATACAGACTTACCTTGGATGAAATATTAGAGTGTGCTAGAGAAGGATATGCATTAGGATTTAGGACATTTGTTTTACAAGGTGGAGAAGACAGTTATTTTACTAAGGAAAAGATTGGGAGAATAGTTAAATGCATAAAAAATGAATTTCCTGATTGTGCCATTACTTTGTCGGTAGGTGAAAGAACTTATGATGAGTACGAATATTGGTGGAATATGGGAGCAGATAGGTATTTGCTTAGACATGAGACTGCAAATGAAGCACATTATAAAAAATTACATCCATATAACATGAGTCTTGAAAATAGAAAAGAATGTTTATACAATCTTAGAAAAATTGGATATCAGGTAGGGGCAGGATTTATGGTAGGTTCGCCTTACCAGACAACTGATAATTTGGTTGAAGACTTAAGGTTTATGCAGGATTTAAGACCGCATATGATTGGAATAGGACCATATTTATCTCATAAAAATACACCATTTAATAATCAAAAAAATGGATCATTGCAACAGACGTTAGTATTACTTGCAATAATCAGATTGTTATTTCCTAAAGTTTTACTACCGGCTACAACGGCTCTTGGAACGATAGACCCAAATGGAAGAGAATTAGGATTAAAGGCAGGAGCAAATGTTGTAATGCCTAATTTGTCTCCTGTAAGAGTTAGAAAAAAATATGAGTTGTATGATAATAAGATTTGTACGGGAGAAGAATCAGCACAGTGTAGAAATTGTCTTAATTTAAGGGTGGAATCTACGGGATATCATATAGTAACTGATATTGGAAACAGCAGAATACAATAATTGACTTATATTGCGATGGCTATAAAACTTAACGAAAGAACGCTTGCGCTGCTTGCCGCTCGTAGCGTTCCAAACCAATTAACT
>NZ_FR878146.1:0-6849 GCF_000434315.1 Eubacterium sp. CAG:156
AATACTACCTTTCCATCATCGCTCTTTGTGTCGTTCTTGCTTGACTTTCCGTCTGAGCCACAGCCTGTCATAAGACCAGCTACCATTGTCAAGCACATGAATGCACATAACATTTTCTTTCTCATATCTTAACTTCCTCCTTAAAGTTGTTTTGTTTATGTTCACATTATATTGTTTTATTGCAAATATCTGAATAGAATATTTTTACATAAACTTGTGTTTTTTTTACATTATATATAGTAAAAAATCACATACTACCGTGTTGTTTATTTAATTTTTTATACATTTTAGACAATACCATTAATAAATTTACTTTTTATTTATTGTAAATATTAAATATAAGGAGAATAAGTGTAAAATTGTTAGATAATTTGGCAAATTATGTAAAAATTTACGGATGAAACCTGCTATTTTAGATTTCATCCGTAACTATTTAAATCTTACTCTTAAGTTTGTTCATCTTTTCCGACATTATAAACATAACTAAAGTAATTAACATAATATATATTGGAAATAGTGCGATTGTTATGTACTGGGATATTATTCCGAACAAAGCCGGCATAATAATAACTCCCATATATGCAAATGCCATCTGTATTCCTATAATTGCCTGCGAATTTTCTTTTCCAAAATTATCAGGCGTAGCATGTATTACTGATGGATATATTGGAGCACATCCAAATCCGACAAAGCCCAGACCTATTAGAGGAAATATTTCTTTTAACATTTTGTAACTTGAAAATAACTGATTTGCCGGAATTAGCAAAAATACAACTCCTATTAAAATTCCGCATATTCCAAGTCTGATCATTTTTTTATCGCCAAATTTGTCTGCTATAAAGCCACTCAAAAATCTGCCACCCGTAATTCCAATATAAAACAATCCAACAAAACTTGCTGCTGTATGGTTGCTTAACCCTCTGTTTATTACAAAATAACTTGATGCCCATAATCCTGTCGTCTGTTCTACCGCACAGTAGCAAAAAAACGCTATCAAAACAAAAGCTACACCTTTTATTTTAAATATTTCTTTTAATTTCTTTGGTTCTTTCTTTTCAGTTATGCTTTCTTCATTTTTTTCCTGATTTATTTTCCATAACGGTAATGCCGCAAATAAAACAATAGTTAGAACAAGCTGTATTACTGATATTGCCAAATATCCTCCACGCCATCCCTTTCCAAGTGACATTGCTACACCCATTACATACGGTCCAACAGCTGCTCCAATTCCCCAGAAACAGTGTAACCAGCTCATATGTCTTGACGCGAAATGAAGAGCAACATAATTGTTAAGCGCTGCATCTATTGCTCCTGCTCCCAATCCATAAGGAATCGCAAGGAAGCATAACATATAAAAGTTTCCGGAAACTGAAAATCCAAATAATGCAACAGCTGTTAAAAGTGTACTTACTGCCGAAATCATTCCCGTTCCAAACTTATATATTATCTTTTCAGAAAATAAACTTGAAATAACCGTTCCACAGGAAATTAACATTGAAATAATTCCCTCCATTGACAGCTGCGCCCCTAAATCCAAATGCATTTGCGGCCAAGCTGAACCTAAAAGTGAATCCGGCAATCCAAGACTAATAAATGCCAAATAAATAAGCGCTAATAATAATGTAACCATATTCTTTCCTCTCTTTTATATTCATTTAAATTAACATTTTATATAAATATTAGTATTCAAGAATTTAATTTCTTTAATTTACTTATAATAATTAATTATTTACTTTCTTTTATGCTAATACTAATTAATACTCTCATTTTCAATTTCCCATTGCTATAGTGTATCAGTTTTCCTCTATTTTATATATATTTTTTTACAAAAAAATACCTCCTTTCAGACTATGGTTTTACCCAAATTATCAAAAGGAGATATTCTTTGAATTTTCACGGTTGCCCGTTATCGTCTGTAATCTGATTTATTTTCATTATTAACAAACCTGATGACATGACATTTATTTAGTTGAAATTTGCATTTAGGTCTACAGCCATATGCCTATTTTGAAAATTATATAAAGCATATGACTTCAAGACCCGGGAAATGAGAAAGCGACTTTTAATATAAACCTGTCCAACCACTGTTTCCATTATTTATATCTATTACATGATCTAATCCATTCAAAAAATCATCATCACTAACACCGCTTGTTGTTATTACATCTTTTGTATCAAATTCTATTATTTCCATTTTAGGATATTCATATTTTCTCTTCATGTATTTCTCCTTACTGTGCCTGATTAGCATTGTACTTTGTTGCCCAACCTTCTATCATAGCTTTTATAGTCTCTCCAAGTCTATTAAGTTCAGCCTGTCCGCCCTCGCTTTGTGTCATGTTATACGCAACCTGTGCAACTGATCTTGTATCACTCATATTGTCAGAATAAACTGTTGTAGTTGTTCCATCTTTATAAGTAATTGTTACATATGCATTTGCAATAAAACCTCTTGCAAAATTTTCTTCTTTAATATTTACAACTGAGCCACAGTAAGTATTTGTTTTTGCACTTTCGTTTTCTCCATACCAACCATTATTTGCAATATCTAATTTTGTATAGTTACTTTCTTTTTCTAATACGTTACCATTTTTTTCATATAAATCTTTTGTAGTTATAAGCATTCCTTCCTTTATAGCTTTCTGCTCATTAACCGCTTTATAATTATCGCTTGTAACTGTTGTCTGGAATCTCATTCCATAAGGATCTGCCGTTCTGATTCCTGCACCATTTGCAATTGATAAGTTTAATGTATTTACAGCTTCCAAATTAATATTGTCTTTTACTGTTAATCCATCACCTTTTTTGTACATTTCTTCATTATAATAATAACCGTATGTAGCATCTCCATTAACTGTATATGTATCTCCATATGCCGCTTCTGTAGTTGAATCTCCTTCTGTTACAGTATAAACCGGTGAATAAATGTTAAATTCGTACATTGCTGCCCATACCTGTGCAGTACTAGATTGATGCAAAGGCATTCTATTTATTGTAAATCTCACATATTGATATTCATTATCTTTATCTTCACATTCACCGGACTGACTTCTACTCCAATTTTCATTGTCATCGTTCTCATTATTATTCCACAGCATAGTCCATGTGCTCTGATCATTAGAACCTTCTATAACATATTTCCATGTCTGACCATACTGACTTTCACTATCTGATGTATCAGCCTTGGCCTCTTCTAATGTTGGATACGCATCTTTTTGGAATAAAACATTGAATCCCTCTATTTTTCTAGTTTTTCCTAAATCAACTATTATGTACTGACCATTTCCATTTCCATTTCCGCCCCATCTTGATGAAGTGTTTCCATCGGTAACATTTGTAGCCGGAAATACACCAGCCTCATTACCGCTTCCTCCGTCACTATAATATCCTTTCGCCGAGCATCCTTTTGCAACATTTGTCACTTTAGAATCACTAATTTTAACACCATAAGCACAAAATTCTCTCATTGCAGTCCAAACAAGCGTACCTGGAATATTAGTTATTTTTATTCTTAATTTATTATATACGTTTTCTCCGTATTCCGTGTTTTTTCCTGTTAAAGATTTACTGTTATCAGAATTGTTACTATTGTCCCATAACATATCCCAATTACTTTCATCATCCGTTCCTTCAACTGTATATCCCCACTCTCCGTCGTCTCTTGAGGCTTCAAATACAATCTTAAAATCTGATATTTTATAATATGCTCCTAAATCAATTGTTATTGTTCCTGTAATTCTGCCACCTGCTATCCATAAATTATTTTCATTTCCATCTACAATGTCAGATAAGCTTCCACTAGATACTCCCATATCCGAAGTAACTGTTTTTCCATAAGTCACACACTCATTTCCGGAAAATGTACTTACTTCGCATGTAGTTGTATCGTCTCCCTTAACAGCTGCATAATCACCCATACCAACTGTTGACACGGTCATTATTGCTGCAAGAGACATTGCCAATAATTTCAATTTTTTCATCTTTCCATCTCCATTCTTTATATGATAATGCAATTATATCGGAGTTATTTTTCAGTTTTAATGTAATATTTTTACAAATACTTTGAATTTTTTTACCATTTTTAGACATTTTTTACAATTTCTTTGTATACTTTAATATTTTTGATATAATGTTTATAGCATTCTAAAGTAATTCTTTAAAAATAATTACTTTAAGGTACGGAACTATAAAATAACATCATTCGAGGACAAGGCATGGCAAAAGGATTTTCACATAAAAAAAGGAAACTAAGAACACAGGTTACCATATTAATTACAGTTACTATTGCATTTGCTTTAGTTATTAGTGGTGCATTATTTTGCTATAAGACTATTAATGAACTTCAAAAAAGTTTTAAAGAACAGATTTTTCAGGAAAGCCGCTCTACAATTAGTGCCATATCAACTAATATAGATACTATCGATTCAATATATCGTATATTAATTTCAAACACCAGCGTATATGATTGGTTAGAGAACAATTATGCTGACTCAACTAATTCGGTTACTACTGCAAAACAGATAACTTCTTCCCTTATCATGAATAATTTGTGGGAAAAAAGTTATCTTGAATCAGTTTATATTTATAACAAACGCGGAAAGCAGGTTCATGTTTCAAAAAATGAAACAAGTTCTTCATTAATTATGAATAGAAGGATTTACAATTCTCTTACATCTCCTTCTCCTTCACTTTCATTTAGAACCTTTAATGATTCAAACTGCATTTATTTTATAAAGACAATATACAGTTCAAATAATGGTCAGCAGATTGGCGATATTCTTATTTCAATTAACATTAATGAATGGATGTTCTCCCTTAGTCAATATGTTTCTAACGATTGGCGTATATTTATATACAATGATGATTTAGAAGTTATGTCGGGTTTTAAATATAATGCTGAATCAACTAAATTATCATCAATACATAAACAGATTAATGCAATTGATGCATTGAAAATATCCTCTGTTAAATTTGATTCTGACGATTACTTTGTTTTGTCAAATGAAATGGAGTCTATTAACATCAACGCTGCTGTACTTGCCCCTGTCAGTCAGATAGAACATCAGATTTACAATATTCTTTTGCCATATATTATTACAATCATATCAATTATAATTATTGTTTTAATATTTGCATTTGGAATAAGCAGACTAATCACCCAGCCTATTTCCTTAATGATTAATTATGTAAATCGAATTGCGCAGGGAGATTACTCAGGAAATATAAACGGGCTTGAAAAATACGAAGAATTTTATTCTCTCCAATTATCAGTTAACAATATGTTGGACGAGATTCATTCATTCCATGAAGATATTACGGAACAAAAGTTATTGTTAAAGGATTCTGAAATACGAGCATTGCAATCTCAGATTAATCCCCACTTTCTCTTTAATGTACTTAATGCTATTGCATGGAAAGCTGAGATGTCTGATAACAATGAAATTTATGATATGACGATTGCTCTTGGAGAATTATTAAAAGCAACTGTAAAATCTAAAAATGACTTTGCAATACCTCTTTCAGAAGAATTAAAATATGTCAAATTTTACAGTTATTTACAAAGAATTAGATTCGAAGACCGAATAAGCATCAACTTTCATATTGATGCAGGTCTTGATTCATATAAAGTTCCTGTATTTTGTATACAGACACTTGTTGAAAATGCTTATGTTCATGGTCTTGAACCAAAAGAAAGTTCAGGTGAACTAAACATTTACTTATACGAAAAATATGAATATCTTCATATTTCAATTGAAGATAATGGTATTGGATTTAATGAAATCCCTGATTTTAATAACCAGGCACCTTCATCTAAAGAATCAGGTACATCTAAAGGGCATACCCACGTTGGTCTTCGTAACCTAAATCGGAGATTAATATTAATGTATGGTCCTGAATGTGCCTTACACATTGAAAGTACTTCTATGGTAAAGACAGCTATTTCATTTAAAATTCCATGTGAAAAATAAGAAAGGTGTGATAGTATGATTTTTCACTTATTAATAGTAGACGATGAATCTATATTTAGAAAAGGCCTCTCTGAATATATAAATTGGGAGACATATGATTGTGTTGTTTCGGCAACAGCAAAGAACGGAACAGAGGCTATTGAAATAATCGAAAGTACTCCTATTGACATTGTAATAACTGATGTAAGAATGCCTTCTCTTGATGGTATCGGACTTGCTAAATACATTTATGAAAATCACCCTGAAATATCTGTTATCATACTTTCAGGATATTCAGAATTTGAATATGCACGTTCTGCAATTCAGTATAATGTTGCAGAATACCTGTTAAAACCGGCTGCAAAAAAGGATGTAATAAATGCAGTTCAAAATGTTGCGAAAAAACTAATTGAATCTAAATCTTCTATTAGTAAAAGTGAGCAGGCATTTCTTAAGGATCAATTTTTTCAGGAACTTACAGACCACGTTGTACCTGATGATTCCTTAAACAAGCTATCGGACTTTGATATTAATTTAAACAATTATTATGTAGCTGCATTTCAATTACCGGACGATATGTCAATGGTTGGAACGTTAAAAGATATAATAATCGACAACAAGCTTAACAGTTATTGCTTTAGATATAACAATCTTATTATAAATGTATATTTTGATTATGAAAATGAAGATACATCAGCAATAATTGATAACTGCAACACAATCGTTTCTTCATTTAAAAAGTTTACATCATTAAATGTAAATGCGGGTATAAGCGGTTATCATCACAGTGCACGTGATTTTTCAACAGCTGTTTCAGAGGCAATATTAGCGTTATCATTAAATTTTTATTCCTCTGCCCATGTTGTTGAATTCTCCAGTGATTACGTTGCAGGTAAAGAAA
>NZ_FR878147.1:0-38151 GCF_000434315.1 Eubacterium sp. CAG:156
GTAGTTTTATTAAAGTATAGAAATACTAATGAGTTACTATATTTTGCAAATGTATATTTGAAAAGGTTATTATCAGGTTGGGACCCCGTGCCCCAACTATTTTTTTATTATTTCTAAATAATAAACCATAGAGGATGTATTTTTCTACAAAAATAGAATTCTAGTAATTAAATAAACAGGCATTTTGTAGTATAATATTTATATATAAACTGGAACGAAAAATTGAAAGGAAAAACATATGAAAAAAACGCTAAAGACACTAATGTTAATTGCAATAATTGCAATGGGAATTAATTTGACAGAGGCAAAAGCCGAAACTTCGGGAGAGATAACAGTACCGGAAACGACAGTACAAGAAGCAACAACGTTACCGGAAACGACTACACCTCAGGAAACAACAGTAATAGCGGAAACAACTACGCCGCAGGAAACAACAACAATACCGTAAACAACTACAACAAAAGCAGAAGAAACAACAACTGTACAGCCGACAACTAAACCGGATGTGGACACAACAGGAAAGAACGTGAAAAAAGGTGGCTACGTAAAGAAGAATGTTTCTGCATATAATTTGAAATTAGAAAAAGTGACAGAAGTTGAAAAAGGTGTTCGTTATTATGTTTATAAAGAATGTAATAGTGGATATTCATTAATTAAAGTAGGAAATCAGGAATTATTAGTTGAAACGAAATATATTACCTACAAGTGTAATGCTAAAAAAATAGTAAATACATCAGATAAAAAATATTCATACTCAGATATGAAAGTAGATTTAAAGAAATTAGAGAAAGCCTACGGTTCAATATTAAAAGTTGATATTGCAGGAAAAAGTTTGGATAAAAGAAATTTATACTATGTTACATTGGGTAATGCTAAAGCAAAGAAAACGGTTTATGTAGAAACATCCGTGCATGCAAGAGAGTATATGAATACTAAATTTATGATGAAAGTTATTGAAGATTATTGCAGAGGATATGATACGAAAAAATATAAAGGAAAAAAATATAGTACAATCTTTAATAATGTTAAATTAGTAATTATGCCAATGGTAAATCCGGACGGAGTAACAATCAGTCAGTATGGACCTAAAAAAATAAGAAATGCTAAGTTACGTGAAAATCTTTATAAGATAGCAGGCGGAGTTGATTTCAAAATATGGAAAGCAAATGCCAGAGGTATAGATATAAATAGAAATTACGCAGAAGGTTTCGACAGAGGTGGTGCAAAAACACCAGGACATAAGCAGTATGCCGGTAAAACACCTATATCTGAAATGCCGGTAAAACACCTATATCTGAACCGGAAACCAAGGCACAGGTATCGGTAGTAGAGAAAGTTAAACCAGATGTAGTAATTTGTTATCATCAGGCAGGTGAAGTTATGTATCATCTTAATCACACAAAGCTTAGCAATATGCTTTATTCCATGACACATTATACTCACATAATAAGTGGGCAGACTCATTATGGAACATTCAGTGATTATCTTGATGCCAGAAATATACTAAATTGTACATTAGAAACAGGATTAACACCGGCACCTGTAAAAAACAGCATGTATAAGAAAATATATAAGACAAATAAAGATGTATTAGTAGCGGTTGCAAAAATGTATTTATAATAAAAAGGCGAAGTCCGGATTCTTTAGGATTTCGCCTTTTCTGAAAAAATATAAGAGGTTAAACAATAAATGGGTTAATTTGATTTGAGAAAAATTCCCCGCTAAATTTATTTGCACTTAATAAATATCTATCAGAGTAAGTAAGAAAGGTGGTAGTATATGAACAGAAATACAATAAAAAAAATAATTGCATCAGGACTGATTATAGTAACAACAGTTGTATTTGCAGAAATTAATAATAACGGACTTAAAATGCCGGGTAATATTGCATTTAATTCTATAGTAGAAGCAGAAGAAATTTCTACAGGTAATACAGAGGCCGTAAAAGAAGATAAAAGTAAAGTCTTGCCGGAAGTTAAAAATTATTCCCTTAAGCAAAGCAATATTAATATATTATCAGGAAAGCCGGGAAATGTTACAGTTTCGTGGACTAAAAATAGTAAGGCTAATGGATATCAGATTCAATATTCTACAGACCAAAATTTTGTAAACTCAAAAATTAAAACGATAAAAGGTCAAAATAAAAATTCTACAAAACTTGCTAAATTAAATAGTAAGAAAAATTACTATGTAAGAGTCAGAGGATATGCAAAGAAGGGTAGAAGTAAATATTATTCAGACTGGAGTAGCTGTGCTGAAATAATTTCGTGGAATTCTAAATGGGAATTTGCAAGTTATTCAAAAATACATACAGATTCAGCTGTTTTATATTTTTCAAGAGCATCAAAGGTTAAGAACAAAACTGTTTGCATAAATGCAGGACATGGAACTAAAGGTGGTGAAAGTGTTAAGACTTTATGCCATCCTGATGGTAGCGCTAAAGTAACCGGCGGAAGTACTTCGCAGGGAGCAATAAGAGCTACATCAATTAATGGTGGAACTACTTTAAATGACGGGACACCTGAAGCAAAGGCTACATTAAATTTGGCAATGATAGTTAAGCAGAAACTTTTAAAAGCAGGATATAATGTTTTAATGGTTAGGGAAGGCGAAGATGCTCAGATAGACAATATAGGAAGAACTGTATATGCAAATAACTGCGCAGATTATCATATTGCACTTCATTATGATTCGACTTCATCAAATAAAGGGGCTTTTTATATTGGTGTTCCAGATAATCAGTCATATAAAAATATGTATCCGGTTTCTAAAAATTGGAAAAAACATAACAAATTAGGAAAAAATCTCGTATTGGGAATGAAAAATGCCGGAGTTAAAATATATGGGAATGGTGTAATGGAAATTGATTTGACTCAAACTTCCTATTCTACAATACCTTCTGTAGATTTAGAAGTGGGAGATAAGAGTAGTAATCATTCAAATAAGACATTAGAAACAATTGCCGTAGGAATTGTTAAGGGAATGAATAAGGTGAATAAGTAATTGAGTTACTGATATTAATAGGTCAAAAAATGGAAAGTGTAAGATAGGAGATATGCATTTTTGCGATAAATTATGAAACAAGACAAAAACGAAATAAGGTGGGACAAACTTCTTAAGATTCGCACCACAGGAAGAGATGATTCAAAAGCAGACCAATATAGATATCCTTATGAGCCAACGCCGTATTCAGTGCTAGAGCGTCTTGCCAACAGTGGGCTTATACGTAAAAATAATACATTGATTGATTATGGATGCGGCAAAGGAAGAGTTGATTATTTTATGGCATATCAGACAAAATGCAAATCAATTGGAATTGAGTACGATGAGCGTATTTATGAAAAGGCAATGACAAATAAAGAAACTGCAGTGTCATCTAATAAAGTCATAATTGAACTTGCAAATGCAGAGAAATTTGAAGTACTTGAAAGTGTGGATAAGATTTATTTCTTTAACCCATTTTCTGTAGAAATCTTGCAAAAAGTAATTGCACAGATACTAGATTCTTATTATGAAAATATAAGAACGATACAACTGTTTTTTTATTATCCATCAGATGAATATATTTCGTATTTAATGACGGTAGACGAATTAATGTATTATGATGAGATTGATTGCAGAGATTTATTTGACGGAAATGATAGTAGAGAACGGATTATGATTTTTGAAATTATGTAGGCGATAATTATGTGATTGAAAATAAGTTTCTGTATAAATATTGTAATTTTTAAATATGAAATTAAACTTTTGGGGTTAATTTTAATATATAAATTATAATATTTAACCTGTTTAGCTAACCGTGTATAGGTATCGGCATCACTTTTTATTTCTATTCCATATATATTTTCAGGAGTAACCAGTACTGCATCGGCTCTGGCTTTACCCGTTTGTTTCTCTTATTGGAAAAAAATTGCAGATAGATTAAGAAAGGTAAGAAAAAGACGTTCTATTTTTCAGGAAAAACTTGCAAATATGAGTGGAGTTAGTTATGGCTCAATAAAAAGATTTGAAGCAACAGGACAGATATCGCTAATAAGTCTTACAAAGATAGCAACAACTTTAGGTGTAGCAGATGAATTAAGGGAATTATTTACGGATGTTCCTTATAGAAATATTCAGGAGGTTATAAATGAAACAAAATAAAATGAAAAATTTTTTAAATAAACTTGTAGCAACAGTATTAACAATATCGTTAAGTTGTTCATATGGAATTGTGTCAAATAAAGAGATTAAAGCAGATAATCGACTAATTCCGACAGCATATGATAATTTGAACATATCATTAAGGAAAAAGTCACAGATGGTTAATTTGGCGAATGGATATATGCGTGTTTTTTATAATGAAGAAAAAATTGGAATAGAATATTATGACAAGAATTTTAATATACAGAGCAGAAAAAATATAAACATGGAATTGCCGATGTGGGGTGGATTTTATGCAGGAAATAATGGATATTATTTGGTTGAAGGAGTAAGCAACACTGATGAATCAGATACTGCAGAGGTAATTCGTGTAATAAAATATGATAAAGATTGGAACAGAATTGGAGCAGCATCAATTACAGGAAACAGCAATTTATTTGGTGGTGAAGTAAGGTATCCATTTGACTATGGGTGTGTTGAAATGACAGAATGCAATGGGAAATTATTTGTTGTAACAGGGCATCAGGGTTATGTAGATCCAATGTATAAGCAGGGACATCAGGGATTTTTAATGATTAGCGTGGATGAAAATACAATGACGGGTCAGATAGTTAAAAGCGATTTGTGGCATTCTTTTGCACAATACATAGTTGAGAAGAATTCAAATTTGTATGTTTTAGAACAAAGTGAAGGTTCAAGATATACTAAACTTACAAAATACAATGCCGATTCATTAAGAGCAGAATCTATTCCATTACTTGAATATGGTGGAGAACATACATCAGCATGGGCTATATCATGTTATGCAAGTGTAGATGATTTGGCTGTTTCAGAAGATAATGTTTTGTGTTTGGGAACATCTATAGATCAAAGTCAATATGAAGTTGTAAATACGAATACTGCACATAATATTTATCTTACAGTTACTTCACAGAATGAATTTGATGAAGAAAATACACAGATAAAATGGATGACTAACTATAAAGATGATGGAAGTTGTTTTATTGGAACTCAAATAACAAAAATAAATGATAACAAGTTTATGATTTCATGGGAAGAATATGGAAAAAGTCAGACTGCAGGGACAGAAGATTTATTAGAGTCATCTATTTTACATTACATTTTTGTAGATGGAAATGGTAATAAAATTAGCCGGGAATTTACAGCATCGGCACCAATTTCAGATTGTCATCCAATTGTAGATGGCTCAAAGATTATATATTATGCATCAAGTTCAAATATGGTTGATTTTTATTCTATAGATATTAATAGTGGAAAGATGGATAAAAAAATATATCGTGTAGCAGGACAAAATGCAACATGGGATTTTGAGTCTTCAAATGGAACATTAACAATATCAGGTTCAGGTGCGATAGATATTGATACAGAAGTTCATTATAGATATCCGGTTTCATCAACAAGTAGAGGATTTAGTTATTCATCATCTGACAACACATGGACAAATATAAGGAACAAAGTAAAGAAAATTGTAATTAAGTCAGGAATAACAAGCATTCCGGATAATGAATTTAAAAGTTTTGATAATTTAGAAGAAGTTGAAATTGGCAAAGGTTTACAGAAGATAGGGGATGAAGCATTTTATGGTTGTAGAAATTTGAAAAAAATAACAATTCCTGCAAGCGTTAATAGCATAGGAAAAAGTTGTTTCGAAACAGGATATTTCTGGATTGGCAGTGGAAAACCGGTTATTTCAGTTACAATATATACAACTGAAAATTCATATGCAGCACAGTATGCTAAAGCAAATGGAATACAATGCAAGATTGTGAATAAAAACGCAGATAAAACAAATCAAACTAAGAAAAAAACTAAAATTGCGAAAGCAAAAATTAACATAAAATTATCATCTAAAAAGAAAAAGACAATAACAGTTAAATGGAATAAAGTGTCTAATGCCAAAGGCTATCAGATACAATACGCAATGAATAAGAAATTCACAAAGAATAAAAAAATTGTGAAAACAAATAAGCATTCAATGCAGATTAAAAAACTTAAAGCCGGTAAGAAATATTTTGTAAGAGTAAGAGCATATAACATAACAAAAGGAAAGAAAAAATACACAAAATGGAGTAAAGTAAAAAACATTAAATGTAAGTAATACAGGAACTCATGATGTCAAAATTAGGAGTGTCCAGATAAAATGCCACTTGATTGAAATAAAATCAAGTGGCATTTTGTGTGTAAATAAGAAATTCTTCCAATATAATAAATCTTAAAACTATTTTCAATTTATTTTCGTATATAATAATGTAATACAAATTACAGGAGAAAAAGAATGCATTCAGATTATAGGCTTATTAGAGAGATAAAAAAGAAAAATGACAGAAACTCAGCAAATGAACTGGTCAGCAGATATTATGACGAAATTTATGTTTATGCTTATAAACAACTTCAGGAAAAAGAGTTAGCAATGGACATGACGCAGGACATTTTTATAGCAGTATTAAATGGATTACATAGCTATGATGAGAAAAAAGCTTCTTTTAGAACATGGCTTTACAGGTTGGCCTCAAATAAAATAACAGATTTTTATCGGAGCAGATTTTATAAACAAAAATTATTAGAAGCCGGTCCGGTAGAAACAGATTACATCGGGACGAATGATAATCAGGAAGAAATGATTATTAATAAAATGACAAATGAAAAAATGATTCAGGATGTGATGATACTTATATCCGGATATAATAATGAGTGGATTAGGATATTCCAAATGAAAATATTTGAGGAGTTATCATTTAAAGAAATTGCTAAGGAATTAGGTATTTCAGAAAACACGGTTAAAACGCGTTATTATACGATGATTAAAATGTTGAAAAAGGAGTTAGCGTAATTATGGAAAATAAATATAAATTTGATATTGAGTACCCTACACAAATCGAAAAACAAAACAGTATAAATTTTATACTTGATGCGACTAAAAAAGAGGAAGAGCCATTGATTACAAGGCTAAAAAATCTATTCTTAGGACCGGGAATAAATGTTATATTCTATCAGTCAAAATTACTTGTATTAATGTCACTTGCTATATATTTGTTTGCAATATCTTTAGGATATGTTTCATTTTCAATAAATGATTATATAAGTCCTGAATACATGATAATAATAATGTTTCCTGTTATTAATGTGTCATTTTTTGCACTATCAATGTGGAATGAAGAACAGTCTGCAATAGTAGAACTTAAACGCACATTGAAATACTCACAAAGTTATATTATTACACTTAGAATGTTGTATGTGAGTATATTAGCAATCGTCATCAATGAGGCAATGCTGTTAATTATAACTGATGTTAAATATCAGTTAAAAATAGTCATTATTGCTTTTGCTACGTCATTTATTTTTTCTGTAGTATCACTATGGCTGTATGACAGGTTTAATAATTATTACAATATAGTTTTTTTATGCATAGCATGGATAGTGGGAACGACAGGAATATCAAAATATAATTCATTAATTATAAATACAATGCTAAATACAGTGCCTACTGTTGTTTGTGTTGCAATTGCAGCTATTAGTTTTGGAATATTTATAGCTTATTTAAGAAAGGTGGAAAAAGAAAATGCTTACGCTTAATAATGTATCGAAAAATTTTGGAAAATTTACGGCAGTAGAAAATATAAGTTTAAACATGGATAATGGATTATATGCACTGTTAGCACCAAATGGAGCAGGAAAGACGACCATTATAAAGATGATAACAACTTTGCTTAATCCTACTGAGGGTGAAATTTTATATGATGGAGTAAATATAAAAACAATGGGAGCGGCGTATAGGGAATTGCTTGGTTATTTGCCACAGGATTTTGGATATTACAAAAATAATACTCCAAAGCAGTATCTTTCATATTTGGCAGCTTTAAAGGGAGTGCCTAAAAAAGAAACAGAAGAAAAAATGGATTATTTGTTAGAGCTGGTTGGATTAGCAGAAAATGCTGACAAGAAAATGAAAAAGTTTTCAGGAGGAATGATTCAAAGAGTTGGAATTGCACAGGCAATGCTAAATGACCCTAAGATATTGATTTTGGACGAGCCAACAGCAGGATTGGACCCAAAAGAAAGGGTAAGATTTAGAAATATAATTTCAGTATTGTCAAAAGATAGAATAGTCATACTATCTACCCATATTGTGTCAGATATTGAATCAATTGCAAATCAGGTGATTCTTATAAGAGATAAACATATTTACAAAATGGATTCCGTAGCAAATATTTGTAATGAGTTATCAGGAAAGGTATTTGAGATGCAGGTAAGTGACAAAGAATATGCACAGATGGAAGAAAAATATATTATTTTGTCAGCAAGACAGGAAAAAGGATATATGACTATCAGAGTGTTTGACGAGGCAGATGATGGAACTGATAATGATAATAAGATAAGTGTTTCACCAAATTTGGAAGATGTATTTTTAGTTAATTACAATTAACATAATAATGGTTAATGGGAGAAAAATATGATTAAATTTGAGTTAAAAAAGATATTTAATATAAAAATCGTGCTTGTAATCTTTGTACTTACAGCTTTATTTTACAATATGTTTTTAAGCACTAATTATTTTGCTACATCTAATATGGGGGCAGAAGATAAATTATGCACCATATTAATGAAAGATTACGGAACAAAATTTCCGGTTAGTGAAAGAAATAAGTTAGAAGAAATAAAACAAGAATATATTGAAAAAGTTGACAAGTATATTGCAGGGGATGAAGTATTGAAAAATGCAGGTATAACTAACTATAAAGATTACAAATCAATGCGCTCAGAAGAAGGACTGGATGATAAGGTAAAAGAAAAATTAAATGACATTTCATTTGGAAGCTATGCTGAAGAAACATTTCTGATTCAGGAGGTGGATTACTGGCAGGAATGGGAAACAGGGTTACAGTTTGCAGGGCTTAGTAGGAAAAATGCAGAGAGTAATATAACAGAAAATGTAAGACGACATACAGGGGAAGTAAATAAGCTGAATCCTAAATTTCTTGAGAGAATGGAAAAACTATATACAAGAGATTACACGTCGCTTTTATCAGAAGATGCAGCTGAATGTGTAAAAAGTGATTTACCTTTGATTGGTTTGCTAATGTTAATATGTTCTGCTTTATTGATAATACCTTATCAGATACGGGAAAGAATAAGAAATGTGAATACATTATTTTATACTACAAAACATGGAAGAAATTTGGTTAACACCAGAATAACAGCTACCGTTATTACTACCGTTTTAGTTGGAATAGCACATATAATTATATTTTATGTATATTTGATAATTAGAGGAGTTGGAAAATATTTGGATTGTCCTATATATTGCACTGCAAGAGTTAATTCATGGTATGATTTGAATTTTGGTACATATATTTGCTTAAATTTATTACTATACATATTTGCAATTATGTCACTTATAATGCTGTATTTTTTAATATCAAAAATATCACTAAATTATGTGGTTGGTTTTGCAAGTGCAATTCCTTTTACGGTTATCATAGCTATTATTTTTAATAAAATAATGTATGGATATTTGATAATAGAAAACAAAATGAAAATAACTTACGATGTTTACCGCCCTATATTGATTTGCATAAGTTTTACAATCATTGGTTTGATTATTGCAGTAGCGTTAGCAAAATATGAAAAGAAAAAAGATGTAGTTATTTGTTAATAAGCAGATTAAAAGATAACTATTTGTTAATAAGTAAAATTAAAGTATAAAAATTTGTTAATAGATGAAAAAGGAAGTGGTAATTTGCTGATAAAATATGAAATAAGAAAAATAATAAAAAATCCTATTGTGTGGATATTAATGTTATTTTTTCTTGTCATTAATATTTTGAATATTGAAATGCAGGTTCATGATTATAAGAAAGACATAAAACTTACGCATCAGTATGTTCTAAACGACAAAATTGATAAAGAATATCTGAATTCTGTTGTTTCAATATATGATGATTTTAATATGCAGATTGTAAAAAATACTAAAATGGATTTGTATGATTACAATCCAAGTGGAAAGTATAAACTGTTTATAGACAACTGTTATAAAAAATTAGAAAAAAGAGTAGAAGAAATAAAAAATGATGGAGAAAGTACACAATTAACTTATCCGGGTCAGGTATATAGATTACATAAATTGCTTTATTACAACATATTTAAAAAACTATTGCTGGAAATGGCTGTTGTAATAAGCATATGCACATTATTTTTAATGGATTATGAAAGGATAAACAATACGACAGGAATAGTATATGCGACCAAAAAGGGACGAACAATTCAGAAAAGTAAAATGATAAGTGCAATGATTGCCGGGAGTGTTATTAATGGTATTTTGATGATAGGAACTCTAGGATATTATTTCGCAAATATTTCTTATAAAGGACTTTGGAATACCTCATTATCATCGGCAATGGCTATGGAATCGAGAGGAATTCTTAAATATCCATTCATTACTTATGCGAAAATGAGTTATGCAAAATATCTTTTATTCACAATATGCTACGCAACAGTGTTGATAATACTTATCAGTGTTTTAAGTAGTGCCATTCAATTAGTAACTAACAATAGTTACATAAGTATAATTATTGTTGTCATTACAATGTTGGGATTATTAAATGTATTACAATTTTCTACAAACACATGGTTTGATTTGTTAATATCATTTAATCTGGCTTCAAGCTGGAATGATTGTGGTTCATGGTTTATGGAAAATCATTTATTTACTTCGTTTAAAGCTTATGATTGGATTAGTATTTTGGTGCAAACCTGTATTGTAAGTATTTTATTTAGTGTTGCTTATAAGAGATTTTGCAGAAAAGATTACGTGTGATGAATAACGGGTGGGTATTGGAAGGATAAGTGTGAATAAAAGTAGCTCAGAGTAAGTAAAGAAGCAGAAAAAATTTTGTTAAATATTGAATTATCCTCTAAAGATGATATATTATTAATTAATATTATTTTAGGGGATGATTTTATTTATAGGATAGACGAAACAAAATTGATGAAAAATGTATTCTTATGATTCCGGCAATGTTAGATGCACATTTTTCATTGCTAAATTATGCTTTTTATTCTAAAAATTATCATCCGATAATTATAGAAAATGAAGAAGGAATAACAGATATTGGGCTAAAATATGTAAACAATGAAATGTGTTATCCGGCTATTTTGAATAAAAAAGAGGAAAAAATTATGTTAAAAAACGAACGAAAAATTGTAGATATTTTAATTAAATATTCGGATTATTTATTTGTGTTAGCAATAACAATATTATCTATTTATATAAGAAACAGATTGCTTCCAATCGTATCAGGTGATGCCAATTATTTCTTACTACCATGGTATGAAGAAATTAAAAATAGCGGAGGCTTAGATGCACTTTCTAAACAGACAGGTGATTATTGTATTTTGTACCAGACACTAATTGCCTTATTTACATATTTACCGCTTAAACCATTAGTGACATATAAGGTGATATCGTGCATTTTTGATTATTTATTGGCATTAGCATGTGTTATGGTCATTAGAGAATTAACTGAAAATCGTTTGTATATGATTTGGACTTTCGTACTTGTTGTATGTTCACCTATAGTTATATTTAATTCATCGGCATGGGCACAATGCGATTCGATATATGCAACCTTTTGTGTGTGGACAATATATTTTTGTATAAAAGAAAAGTATTCTTTTATGTTTATCGCATATGGGGTTGCTCTTTCATTAAAATTGCAGGCTATATTTTTGCTCCCATTTATTTTTATAATTTATCTGATAAAGAAACAATTTTCTATTATAAAAATTTTTTATGTACCATTTATGATGATTGTTTTAAGTGGTGTTGGAATTATTTATGGTAGAAAAATTTGGGATGTGTTTTTAATTTTTAAAAATCAGACACAGGCTTATAATTCAAGTCTCACATCTAATTATCCGGGATTATGGGCCATATTCTCTACAGAGATGGCAGATTTAAATATAAAATATTCAACTGCTGCTACAATGATATCAATATGCATAATAGGAATGATTTTTTATTATTTAATGAAAAAAATGTCAAACATTAATAAAGAACAAATTTTACAGTTGGCATTTATTTTTGTATACATAGCAGTACTTACTATGCCGCACATGCATGAGAGATATGGATATTTATATGAGATATTTGCAATTATGCTTGCATTGCTTTATAAGCGTACGATTATTCCATGTATTATATTACAATTAATTACATTTTTTACTTATTCATCATATTTATTCAAGCAGGAACATATGCTTACGGTTTTGGCGGTAATAAATATAGGAATATTCATATATTATTTTTGGATATTTTTTGTTCAAAAAGAAAATGAAAAAACTGAAAACCTATGCAATAACAATTAATAAAAGAGGAACAGGGTATGTAACAGTTAAAAGAAGCATTTACATAATTTGGAAATGCTTCTTTTTAAGTGATATTATGAAATTTTTTTGCGATGCACTATTTTAGTACAGCTGTCTGCCGGAAGTTAAGTTATTTCTTAACAGGCACAAGGTCCATAAGTTCTTCGTCCCATTCATATTCAATTTCTTTAATCATATCTAGGTGCCTCCTTTTTATATATTTATGAAAGATTTAGTTTCTATAAGTATAATACATAAAAATATGCAAAAATAATATAAATATCAAATTTAAATATTATAACAATAGTATACAAAAATAGAAAATATGCTATAATTATATAAAAATAATACAACAATCGGATAAAATAAATATAACAATAGTACACAAAAATTATAACAATCGTACATATATATGTTATATACACTATTTGAAATTTTAGAATATAAAAATAGACTATAGAATTAGTATCTATAAACTATTTAATCTCAAATAAATTGTTTAGAGGTAGGAATTTATGGAAAGAATAAAAAACATTAAACTTAGAACGGACAATTCTGAAATTGTACCATATACCATTGAAAGTATTCCGATATATGCTATGAGAGAAAAACAGTCAAGTTATCCTAATATGTGTGGGATAATGCATTGGCATGATGATATAGAATTTATAAGAGTTGTTTCAGGAAGAATAAATTATTTAGTAAATGATAATGTAATAGAATTGAACGAAGGAGATATTATATTTGTTAACAGCCAGCAAATTCATGGACATAGACATATTAATTATGAGGAATGTGTATTTGATGGAATATTAGTTCCTACAAACGTTTTAGTGTATCCGAAGCAATTGGCAGAAAAATACGTAAATCCATTTTTTTACGACTCTAAGTTTTCGAGTTTTGTATTTAGAAAAGGAGACAGAGGTCATGATGAATTGACAAATACATTTAATACAATGATGTCACGATTGGAAAAAAAGGTGGATGCTTATGAATTTGATATGGTTGCAGGAGCTTACAAATTAATGTCAGCAATAATAAAGAGATTAAATTGTAAAGGTGTAGAGAGAATTGGAGTGTCACCGTGGACAGATACCTTACATAGAATGATTGGCTTTATTCAGTCGAATTATAAAAATACAATTAGTCTGGAAGAAATTGCAGCAGCGGGAAATGTAAGTAGAAGCCAGTGTTGCAAGATATTTAAAGGAATAATGAACAAAAGTCCTAATGATTATCTCACGGAATACAGAATAAATAAAAGTATCGATTTGATTTTAGGAACAGATATGAAAATGACGGAAATTGCTTATGAATGTGGATTTAACGGTTCAAGCTATTTTGCAGAAATTTTTAAAAAAATGATGGGAGAAAGTCCAAGAGAATATAGAAAAAAGAAAAGAAATAAAAATATTTAAAACATAAAAAAGAAATCCAATGTAGCATGGTATCAGATTTTAATTACTAACAAGGAGTGCAATTTTAGAGTGATACCTGTTAACATATGGATTTCTTTTTTAGTTAATCGTTGTTATTTGATATGATGTCGGGGCAAAAGCTACCAACTTTGATGCCTGTGGATTGTTCCGTGCTACGTATTTCCACAATCAGAGAGAAATATTTAATCAGCCAAGAATGTGTATGATTGTCCCATGCTACGCATTCCTACAATATTACCCAATTATAATATTTTACATTAATTAATGAACATTATTTCTTCTTTTACCTGTCATATCAGAAACGACAAGTTTAAATACAGTAGTGACTTTCATCATATCTGTATTAAATTTGAAGTCTTCTTCGTGATACTGAGCCATAAGAATTTTTAATGCATCAAATTTATCTTCGTCCGGTACAAATTCAATGGTTCCGTGGCCAATGACACTTTCATATCCCATAGTACAAGACATTCTTTCTTCATACATTATAAATCTGTGACCACAATCCATTTCAAATGTGGCTCTGTTATCTTGTCTGATTAAATCTAATTTAGTTCCTTCCTTAGCACAATGGAAATATAGTTCGACTTTATCGCCATCAACATGTAATCCAAAATTAAGAGGTACAATATAAGGAAAATCCTTGTCATTAAAGGCAAGTCTGCAACAGTCACACTTGCGGATTATTTCGATTATTTCATTAAAATCTGTTATTTCACGGTCTTTTCTTCTCATAAAAATCACTTAAATCCTTTCATTTGTATAATTAGGAAAAATAAATTATATATATTTTATAATATAACATTGTGCGGGAATATAAAACATATATTTAAATTGCTTTATGCATTTATGATAAATAATAAACCATTAATTTTATATTAAGATATTACATAAAAGATATAAAAATTGTACAGACAATACTGTATAATAAATAAGTATATAAGATGTCGGGGCAAAAGCTACCAACTTTGATGCCTATGGATTGGTCCGTGCTACGCACAGGTATCGTATATAAAAAGTTATTATAAAGATAAACTAAACTAGTTTTATTTTATAAAAATTCGTAAGAATGATAATCATAAAAAGAGATTAATAATAAATTTGGAGAAAAACAATGGAAAATCAAAGCATAGATGTTACAAATGAAAATACAGAATATGAACAGGAAGAACTTGAGGCTTTATATAATTTAGAAAGACTGCTAGAATCGGGGCAGTTTGAACTTGTATCAGATAAACCTGAGAATGGAAAAATCAGACTGATATACATAATGAATGATGCAGTGGAAAGCTTTATTGTATTTGACAATGCAAGACTAACAGGCACATATGATAGTAAATTTGAAGGTAGTGTTACAGCTTCACTAACCGGAAATGAAAAAGAATATGTTATGGTAGTACATCAGAATGAATCAGTATTTTCAATATTTTTTCAAAAAATGTACATGGAAAATCATTTATACAACTACGGAAAAATCGGACATTTTTGGGTGAAAGGATACGAATATTTAAGAAATATTGAATATAAGATTGCAATAGTGCGGGACAAAAGGGAATATTTAGGAGAAGAGTATTGCAATAATCAAGAATTAAAATTAACACATTTGTCGGATTTTCCACCTTTAAATTATTGCTGCTATCCGTCAGTGCCACAAAAATATATTGTTCCAAAAGACGATCCATGGACTCCGTCAAATGAAGCAATTCAGGTAATGTATGATATGGCAGAATTGACTAGAGACAGAAAAATGCAAAGGATGCTGAAATTTTATAAAAATCATCCTGAAAAATGTGTCGCAAAAATTATAGCTTCTATGTTACATAGAAATTCTCACAAAGAATTGGTTGATTATTTGATAAATATATTTGTGAAAGCGTCGGAAAATTATCCTGTGAGAAATTTTGGAAAAGAAAATGAAAAATTAGAAAAATATATAAAGAAAGCAGAACAGTTAAAGGAAGAGTTAAGTAAAGATGGAATTGAGGCATCCGTCATTACTGAAGAACCTTTTGTTGGGGTAAAAGACTCAATAGAATTTAAAGTATATTTGATGATTTGGAAAAAAGGAGTGTTAAATCGAAAGGTCGAATTAAGAAGAATTGTGTAAATAGGTTATTTATTCAAATTTAACAATCAAATAACATTTTTCAGATAAAATTAAGAAAATTTTAACAACAAAATTGCATTCTTTTATTGAAATAAAAACGTTTTCGATATATGATTAGAGTAACAAATTGAAAAGGAGAAGAAAAATGAGAAAGTTATTTAAACAGATTACTGCAGTAGCTATGTCAGCAACAATGATTATTGGTGCAGCAGGAGTTACATCAGCAGCAGTTGCACAGGGAACTAACGTATCACAGAATGAATGGACATCATATTCTCTTCATACAAGAGAAGACAATGGTGAATGGGAAGACAAGTTAATTAAAGATGGTCAGAGTTACATGAACACAGCTAATGCTTACAAGAGTTATGGTGAAAATGCATCTTTAACAGCTAAGACAGCTTCATCATTTACAATGAATGTTGTAAGTACAGGATGGAGTGCTAACTGGAATCCATTCACAGGAAAAGTTACACAGTCTAATCCATGGGGAGTTACAGCAACTCAGATTATGAATGTTGAAAGAGGAAGATATTACAATCTTTCATTCAAGATTAAGAGTACATTATCAAATGAACTTACAAAGACAGTAGAAAGAGCTGATGGTACAGCTTATAATGAAGGAACAGGAAAATATAACTATGTTAAACATGTTCACTTCAAAGTATTTGATAATAATGATAAAGATGGTGCTGCATTAGATTTAACAAATTTAACAGCAACAATTGGTGGCGCAAGTGTTCTTACAACAGGCGATGCTAACATCAACAAAGATTTCTCATCATTTATCGCACTTGATAGCAAGAATACAGCAGATGACGGATGGGTTACAGTAACAGCATCATTTATGATTCCATCACTTAAGTCAGAATACCAGAGTGGAGTTAAAAATCCTACAGTAGGTGTTAAATTTGCATTCGGTGCATTATTAAGAGAATATGAAGATGAAAACAACATGAGTGGTACAATCGAAGTAAAAGATTTCTCTGTTGTAGCTGATATTATGTCACCTTCACAGGTTAAAGTTACAAAAGTAACACCTAAGAAGAAAGCTATGGTTGTAAAGTTTAAGAAATCAAGCGGAGCAAAAAAATATGAAGTTCAGTATTCATTAAAGAAGAACATGAAAGCTGCAAAGGTTAAAACAACAAAGAAGACAGCAATCACAATTAAGAAATTAAAAGCAAAGAAAACATATTATGTAAGAGTAAGAGGTTACTTTGAAAACAATGGCAAGAAGATTTACAGCCCATACTCAGCAAAGAAGAAAGTTACAATTAAATAATTTTACTTAATAAAAAAGAAACGTTGAGCTAAAAAGATTAGTTCAACGTTTTTTTGTATTCATTGCCCAATATGGTGTAATTCGGGGATTAGTATGAATGGGAACCAATATCACCATTTTTGTTATGTGCAGTAAATCTCATTTCAACACTTTTATCTTATTTAAACATATAATAAATATTATCAGAAATATAATATGAGGTTTATGGTGGATAGTAATGTAAATGGACTTATGTTTCAATTAGGAAATATAATGAGAATAGATAATGGGTTTGTTGAAGAATCGGTATGTTTTAATACTGCGGGAGGCTACATTGTAGTTTCATATAATGATACATCAATGGGAAGAAACAATAGGCAGCAGGTCAGATTAAATATAAATAGAAATACAAAAATTATTAACTTTAGAGGACAAAATTTATGTACTTGTTGCATACAGGAAGGTATGTGGATTAATGCAATTTTTTCAGGTGCTATGACAAGAAGTATTCCACCACAGGCAAATGCATTTTTAATTATTGTACAGGGAAGAAGTCAGCAATTGGTTAGCTCAGTAACAATAGACAGAATTGCATCTATAGATTTGGAGAACAGCTCTTTTTATACGGGAAATAGAAATGATATTAATTCACAAACGAGATTTATCGTAAATAATAATACAGTTATAACAGACAGAGAAGGAAACAGAATCAGATTACGAAACTTAAGACCGGGACAATTAGTTAGAATAAATCATGCAAATTTCCAGACGGCAAGCATTCCACCACAGACAACAGCGTTTTCGGTTCAGGTGTTGCAATAGGGAGAAAAATACTGGAACTGAGCAATAAAGTATGATAAAATCGATATAGGTTTTACAAATTGGGATGAGCATAAAAATAATAATTAATGATGGCAGAATCACCCTACATATTGGCAGATATGTAGGGGGTTTTTATGAATGGAAGAATTGAATGATGAAAAAAATTTTAGGCTTATACATTCTGCATCCAAATAATGTAGGAAGATGCGGACATATCTGTAACGCAAGTTACACAGTATCATCAAAAAGCAGAGGATTGCATATTGGAGAAAAACTAGTAAAAGACTGCATTTTAAAAGCTTACGATAATGGCTATAAAGTGCTTCAGTTTAATGCTGTAGTGGCAACAAATGTACATGCAAGACATTTATACGAACGTGTTGGATTTAAACAATTGGGTATAATACCTAATGGATTCAGATTGAAAAATGGGAAATATGAAGACATATGTCCATATTATATTGAAGTGTAATAATTTTTGAACCATTACTGGCTCCAAGCAGTGGAACATCCTAAAATTAAACTTACCTATTTTACAAATTAAATATTATAAGTAGAAAATGGAGGAAATTATATGTGTACAGCAGCAACATATAAGACAAAAGATTTTTATTTTGGAAGAACACTTGATTACGAATTTTCTTATAATGAGGAAGTTACGATTACACCAAGAAACTATAAATTGAAATTCAGATATGGAATTGAGGCAAAAAATAATTATGCAATTATTGGAATGGCATTTGTTGTAAATGATTATCCTTTATATTATGATGCGATAAATGAAAAAGGATTAGGAATGGCAGGACTCAATTTCGTAGGAAATGCTGTGTACAGTGAAGTAAAATCTGACACTAAAAATGTAGCACAATACGAATTTATACCATGGATACTTAGACAATGTGAATCAGTAAAAGAGGCACGAAAAGTATTAAGTGAAATGAATTTAGTAGGAACTCAGTTTAGCGAGCAATTGCCGGCGGCAAGTCTTCACTGGATTATAGCAGATGCAAATGAAGCAAT
Organism: Eubacterium sp. CAG:156; assembly: GCF_000434315.1. Lineage (NCBI taxonomy): Bacteria > Bacillati > Bacillota > Clostridia > Eubacteriales > Eubacteriaceae > Eubacterium > Eubacterium sp. CAG:156. Next base: position 19,181 of record NZ_FR878147.1, read on the forward strand.
AACAGTTGAATCAACTGAATCGGGATTACATGTATATGACAATCCGGTAGGGGTATTGACTAATAATCCACCATTTGAACAGCAGATGTTTCAACTTAACAATTACATGCATTTATCATCAAAACAACCGACTAACAGTTTCTCAGATAATTTGCAACTTAATTCATATAGCAGAGGAATGGGTGCAATTGGAATGCCGGGAGATTTGTCTTCAGGGTCAAGATTTGTAAGAGTAGCGTTTACAAAAATGAATTCCAAATCAGGGGAAACGGAAAATGAGAGTGTTAGTCAGTTCTTTCATATTTTAGGTTCAGTTGAACAACAAAGAGGATGTTGTGAAGTAGATGAGGGTAAATACGAAATAACTATTTATACTTCATGCTGCAATGCGACAAAGGGAATTTACTATTACACTACTTATGAAAATAATCAGATTACTGCAGTTGATATGCATAAGGAAAATCTTGAAGGGGAAAGCCTTGTGAGATATCCTTTAATACAGGGACAGCAGATAAAAATGCAGAATTAACAGATGAAGTGTATGTGCCCACGGCCACAGGTTCAGTATAAATTTAAAGTAAAAATAAAATTACGGATAATATTTCAAATTGAAAAATTATCCGTAATTTGGTTTACATAATTTAATTGTAGAATTCAAAATAATTAAATTACTAAAATATATTACGGACGAAAATTGATTTAATATTATCCGTAAATCAAGTCCGACTTACACAATCACAAGTCGTCAGACGCATCCACGAGCCTTTATTTCTTCTTATCATACATAAGTGTTTTTATTCCACGCTTAAGTCCATCAACAGTTAAAGGAAACATGTCGATGTTTTCGCGAATTACTCTTTCAGATTCCATCCAGTACATATTGTTCAAATCTCCATAGTGATATGAAGGATTTAACCAAATGCTGTGTGGATATTTCTTCTTAAAAAGTTCAATCCATTCCTTACCTGAAAGTCCACCGTTTGGACCACTATAATTACCGTTTTTATCTTTGAATTCTTCAGGTGCCATACCTGCATCGCCAACAATAATTACTTTATAATCCTTATCATAATTTCTAAATGCCCATGTAGTATCTATCCAATCACCACTTGCGCATTCAGGTGTTTTATATAATTTAGCATAAATACAATTGTGGAAGTAAAAAGTTTTTACATCCTTAAAATGATTAGCTTTATGCACAGCCTGAAAAAGCTCGTTACACAAAGAACTATAAGGATACATCGAACCACCACTGTCAAATAAAAGCATAAGCTTTACAGTATTTTTTCTTGGTTGTTGGAATTCTAACTTTAAATAACCACCCTGATTACAGGTTGAATTAATCGTTCCGTCGATATCAAGTTCAGTTTTTGGCAAATCAAGTTTTCTTGAATATTGACGAAGTTCACGGAAAGCAACCTGAAACTGTCGCATTGTAAGTTTTGTATCACGTCTGAAATCTTTATAACGTCTTTCGCCCATAACAGTGAAAGCAGTTTTCATTCCGGCTTCATTTCCTAACTGAATACCACCGGCTACGTGACCTCTTTTACCAAATTCAGAGCCACCGCCCATACCAATCCAGTAAGTTCCACCGTGATGCTCAGTTTTCTGTTCACCAAGTCGTTCCTCAAATTTACGATGAACTTCCTTGGCTTCACGCTCGGTACGCTTGTCTATATATTTGCTTGGGTCAGTTTTCTTGCCCGTTTCAACATCATTGTGCAGCCATGCATCAATTTTACTCATATCAAAAGAATTATCTTTTATATCGTTAAAATATTCCTGAAAGGCAATATCAAATTTGTCATAATCACCTTCACTTTTAACTAAAATTGTACGGCAAAGATAATAAAAATCAGTAAAATTTGAATGGGCCAAATCTTTATCAAGTGCGTCCATAAGCATAAGCCATTCGGTGGTAGAAATGTTTAATCCGTGATTTTTCAATACATAGAAAAAGTCAGTAAACATAAATTCCCTCCTATAAGCTCATCTGTTTTATTGTTTCTAAATCTTCATCCTTCTTAATTAAAACACCAAGATATGGAAGTGTTTTCTCAATAGAATCAGGGTCAACGCCACCAATCATAAGAGCTCTAATCCAATCTATAAATTCAGATGTGCTAGGTTTCTTTCTAACATCTCTAATACTTCTAATCCAGTAAAATGTTTTCATTGCCTGCTCAAGCAAATGTTCTTCTAAATTTTCAAAATGAGCATTAACAATCTGTCTCATTAAATCTGCATTTGGAAATGAAATATAGTGGAAAATACAACGACGTAAAAATGCGTCAGGAAGTTCCTTTTCAGCATTTGAAGTAATGATAACTATAGGACGGATTTTTGCCTTAACAGTTTCTTTAGTTTCATTAATATAAAATTCCATTTTATCAAGTTCCCAAAGAAGATCGTTAGGAAATTCCAAATCAGCCTTATCTATTTCATCAATTAATAAAATAACCTGCTCCTCTTTTTTGAAGGCTTCTCCAAGTTTTCCAAGTTTGATATATCTGCTGATATCATCCACACCATCTACACCAAACTGGCTGTCATATAATCTTTGAATTGTATCGTAAATATATAAACCGTCCTGAGCTTTAGTTGTAGATTTTATGTTCCAAATTAATAATTCTTTGTCGAGAGCTTTAGCAACTGCCTCAGCAAGCATAGTTTTACCTGTTCCCGGTTCTCCCTTAACTAGCAAAGGCTTTTGAAGCTTTGTTGCAACCTCAACTGCTGCTAATAAATCGTCAGATGCTACATAAGTATCAGTCCCGGTAAATTTTGTTTCTGCTGCCATATTAAAATATCCTTTCCGTAAATAAGTATAATTTCATTTATATTTCAATCTGACAAAATTAACAAAATTACGCTTGAGCTGCTTGTCGCTCGCAGCAGTTCTAAATCTTCAATATGTAGTTTGAATTTCAAATGATGGTTTCATTCAAACTACATATATGTCGATTTGAACCGCCGGCGACAAATGCAATTTTGCTAAATTTTGTCAGATTAAAAATGTAATGATATTGACCTTAAATTTTAATTAATTCTTAATAATAAATTTATCGTTTTCAAAAGTTATAGTACCATAATGAAAATATGAATGTCTACAACAATTGAAAAAACTATTTAGGTCGGTTACAATGGTGTGGAAAGAATAAATTTTAGGAGGCATGAAATGGTAAAGCATATTATTTTATGGAAGTTAAAGGAAACATTAACAGAAGAAGAAAAGGTACAGGCGAAGAAAGATATAAAGGAAAATTTAGAAGCATTAGAAGGACAGATTGACGGATTGTTAAAAATGAACATCCGAATAGAATATTTGCCATCTTCATCTGCTGATATAATGATGGATAGTGAATTTGAAAATGAGGATGCATTGAAGGCATATCAGACACATCCAAAGCATCAGCATGTTGCAAACACATATGTAAGACCTAATGTTGAAACAAGACTTAGTATGGATTTTTAGACATTGCTATTTTATCAGAAAGGTGGATTATAATTATGAAAAAATTTATTACTTTTACATGGGCATGCACAATAGCACTTATTTTGGCAGGAATGTGTGAAATGAGTTCATTTGACAATGGGATTCAGAAGTATTCATATGTAAAAAATGTTAAGGCAGAAACTGTAAAAAATCACGAAAAAAATCAGAGCATAATTTTAAATGCTCCGACAGTTAAAGTAAAGAATAAAACTGAAAAACAAGTTAAGATTAAATGGAATCGTGTAAAAAAAGCGAATAGTTACAAAGTATACAGAGCTACAACAAAGGGTGGAACTTATAGTCTTCTTACATCAACAACTACCAGAAATTACGTGGATACAAATACAGTAGGCGGTCAAAAATACTACTATAAAGTGCAGGCTATAAGAACAGTTGCCGGAAGCATGGGAGAAAGCAGTCTTTCAAAGGCTAAATATGTAAAGGCTGCAACTAAAGATTTAAGTATTGTAGTTGCAGGAGAATGCTATGTTGAAGGAATTGAACTTTGGGCAAAGAATCAGTATCCAAAGGGAACACATTTTATAAGTAGTGTAGGTGTAAGTAGTTCAGGATTTATAAATGCAAAGAAATTTAAAGTTAATGGAAAAAGTGCTACAGGTATAGAAAAAGTTGCATCATATAATCCTGACAGAGTATATTTTTTAATAGGAATGAATGAATCAGGTACTGACAATACAACTCCTACAATCAACAATTTTAAAACAATGATAAATAAACTTAAAAAGAAAAATAAAAATGTACAGATAGTCCTTCTTCCAATAGCACCAACGGGCAAAAGAAGTACTGCAAATGTGCCAAAGAAATCACAGCGTTTGAAATTTAATAAAGCGTACTCAGATTTGGCAGCAGCAACAGATAATGTATATTATTATGATTACACAGGTTTGTTTGATGATGGAAAAGGATATTTGAAATCATCATGTGATGGCGGTGACGGATGCCATTGGACATCAACAGCAACAATTAATTTTTCAAAGAGCCTGATGGATTGGTCAAAGAATAATTTATAGAAAATATAAAATTTATTATGCCGGGAAATATTTGAAATCATTACATATTGGATAGGTTTTAGATTAATGTTCCCGGCATAAATAATATTAAGTTAATCAAAGGAGTCACAATAATGGGTGGAAGTCATATAGCAATACCTACAATTTTGAAAGTAGGAAAAGGAACATTAGAAAATCTTGGAACTTATATTAAGTCAAGTGGGATGTCTAATGCCGTAATATATTTTGGAAATGATCTAATAGACATGTTTGGTGAAACAGTAATGAAGTCACTTAAAGATGCAGGAGTCAATGTGCTTGGCTACAGAGAAATGGATTCAATTAAAATAGAAGAATTGATAGGGATTGCATTTGATATTGATTCTAAAGCACAGGTTGTAGTAGGTATTGGTGGTGGTAAAGTTATTGACGGTGCAAAATATGCCGCATATCTTAGAAAATTACCATTTATAAGCGTGCCTACTTCAGCATCCAGTGATGGCTTTTCAAGTGCTAGTGCATCACTTCTTGTTAATGGAAGACGTACATCGGTTCCGGCAAGAATGGCATATGGAATTGTTGCTGACACACAGATAATAAAAAGTGCTCCTGAAAAATTTATTTATTCAGGAATTGGAGATATGGTATCAAAAATTACGGCACTTTATGACTGGGTGTATGAAGACCAAAAAGGTTATACAGAGTTAAATGATTTTGCAATGATGATTGCAAAAAAGGCTGTAAATAGTTTTGTAAGAACACCGTTTGAAAGTATTAAAGATGATTTGTTCTTAAAAGAGTTGTTAGACTCGCTTGCAATGAGTGGAATCGCAAATGAAATTGCAGGAGGAAGTGCACCTACAAGTGGAAGTGAACATTTGATTTCACATGCTCTTGATAAAATGCTTCCTGTACCACAATTACACGGAGTCCAGGTTGGCATTGCAACTTATCTAATGAGCGTTGTTCAGAATCACAGATATAAGAGAGTAAATACAATATTTACCGATACGGGATTTTGGAATTTTGTTGAGAAATTAGACTTGGATATCAAAGACTATGAAAAGGCAATAGATATGGCACCTTCAATAAAGCCTCACAGACATACTTATTTACATGAAAAAGAATATAGAGATTTGGCAAAGAAGGTATTATATGAAGATGAAAGATTGAAAAAGGTATTTCATATTTAAAGAAATTTTTATAGTAAACGTGAATTTGTATAGACAAATTCACGAAAACTGTAAACAAATTGTAAATCGCATTGTATATATCAAAAAAAGCGATATACTATAAATATAGTAAATATATTTAGCAAAGCAGGTGAAAACCTGTGACGCAAAGCTATAGGGCCTTTAAAATGGCAGCCAGTTGCACTTTATTAGTCTTGGTGTGCTGTGCCCAAGACTTTTTTTGTACAACAGTCTAGCTTTATTCGTAAAAAGCAAAGTATATTGAACATCTTATTCTAAAGGAGGAAAAATGAATAAAGAGTTGTTAACACAAGCGGGAATTGATGTTAACGATGGAATAAGAAGATTTAATGACAAGGAGGATTTGTATGAAAGATTTTTGTTTACATTCCCAAAGGATGTAAACTACGACATAATGTGTGAAGCAATTAGCAAAGGAGACGCAGAACAGGCTTTTCAGGCAGCGAATGCATTGAAGGGGATTACAGGTAACTTAAGTTTAAACCAGTTGTATAATCATATTATTCCATTAGTCGATTCTCTAAAGAAAAGAAGAATGGAGAAGGTAAATGAACTTCTTGAGGTGGTTTCAGTGGATTATGACAAAGTTATTAAAGCGTTATCTACTAATGATAAAAAATAAAAAGTGGACAGGTCATCTTATCTTTATATTTTTTATTGAACAAAGAAATCCGGCAGACGGTTAAGTGCTGCCGGGTTTCTTTGCTTTTATATATTTATTTAGTTGAAATGATTTATTCAAATTACAAAATTTTATAATTAAATAATAGTAATCTGTCATTAAATTTCATTACAGAAATAATATTTTAGTGATGGAATAAACGGATTCCTGTAAAGCTCATTACCATGTCATGTCTGTTACAAGCATCGATAACATCCTGATCACGAATTGAACCACCAGGCTGTGCAACATATTTAACACCGCTCTTAGCAGCTCTTTCGATATTGTCATCGAATGGGAAGAATGCATCAGAACCAAGTGTAATATCTGAAGCCTGAGCTAACCATGCCTGTTTCTCTTCTTTTGTAAATACAGGAGGTTTTTCTGTGAAAATACTTTCCCATTTGCCATCTGCAAGAACGTCCATATAATCTTCACCAATGTAAAGGTCTATTGCATTATCTCTGTTAGCACGTTTCATACCTTCAATAAATGGAAGGTTAAGTACCTGTGGAGCCTGACGAAGTAACCAGTTGTCAGCTTTCTGTCCTGCTAATCTTACACAGTGAATTCTTGACTGCTGTCCTGCACCTACGCCGATAGCCTGACCGTTCTTAACGAAACATACTGAGTTAGACTGAGTATATTTTAATGTAATCATAGCAATTGCCATATCAATTTTAGCGTTTTCAGGAAGGTCTTTGTTTTCAGTAACAATATTGTCAAAGAAATGTTCATCAATATTTAAATCGTTACGTCCCTGTTCAAATGTAACACCAAATACTTCTTTGTGTTCAATTGGAGCAGGTTCATAATTAGGGTCAATCTGAATAATCGCGTAACTTCCTTTTTTCTTTCCTTTTAACATTTCTAAAGCTTCAGGTTCATAACCCGGAGCGATAATTCCATCTGAGAATTCTCTCTTAATGATTGCTGCTGTAGAAACATCACAAACATCAGAAAGAGCAATGAAGTCACCATATGAAGACATTCTATCAGCACCTCTGGCTCTTGCATAAGCGCTGGCAAGTGGTGATAATTCTCCTAAATCATCAACCCAGTAAATCTTTGATTCGATTTCACTTAAAGGAAGACCAACAGCAGCTCCGGCAGGTGATACATGCTTAAAAGAAGTAGCAGCAGGAAGTCCTGTAGCTTTCTTTAATTCTCTAACTAACTGCCAACCATTGAAAGCATCAAGGAAATTGATGTATCCCGGTTTTCCGTTAAGAACTTCGATAGGAAGTTCACCTTCATTCATAAATATTCTTGATGGCTTCTGATTTGGATTACAACCATATTTTAATTCTAATTCTTTCATTATAAATCTCCAATCTTTAAATTATTTATTCTTGTTAATAATCTTAGTTTCGTATTTCCCTGTTTCAATATCGATATATCTTACAAATAAAGAAACTTTGTTATCTTTATTTAAATTGTTCCAAAGCATATCTGTGAATTCGTTCATATCATCTTTAATTGAAACAAGCTTTGGTTCACCTTCAAAACTTGGAAGCGGATTTCCATCATGCATATATGTATGAATAAAGTGACCTTCTCCATTTACAGGATTTTCATATGTAAATGTGTATCTGTTGCATGCATCAGGGTTACCGTTGTTGCTCTTTAAAATAGACATTGCATAGTTATAAGAACCGTCTGCAACCTGCATAATTCCTGAAATTCTAGGAGTATAGTTAGGACCGTCAGGTTCAAATTCTCTTGTTCTTAATGACTGTTCAAAAGTCTGACCTTTATCCATTAATTCGTAAACAGTATCTGTCTGGTCGCCATTTGTAACAATTGTTTTGTTGCCAAGAACACGAACAGGAGCATAGATAATAAGACTTGGGTCAACTAATTTAGAAGGGTCAAATGCCTGTGTGCGGATTCCTTCGCCATCTTCGATAAAAACTCTGTTTCTGCTGTTTTCGCTTCTTCCCATAATGAAGTAAGCTGTTACTGCGTATTTACCATTAGGAGTTTTTCCGATTACAATTCCTCTTCCAGGGTACGCATTTTCTTTTAATTCATTTTCAAGTGATAACATCTCCATAGTGTTTCTCCTTTTATAAAAAATTTTCTTTGGTTTCCAAAAATAGAAAGGTAAGCAAGGCATCATATAAGACATAGCTTAAGCAAATCCTGCCACATAGGTACAAAAAAACCACCTGGGAAACCTAAATGGTTGCCCAGGCGGTCGGCTTCGATACATCTCCATACTCCCTGTGAGTGCTCTCACTTATCCGCCAGTCGTATGGAATCTAAATTTAGAATAAACCATTTGATAAAGAATTTCAACACCTTTAGAAAGAAAATTGAAACAAAATCGATTAGAATATGTGATATAATGAGCGGGGAGAGCGAAAAGCTACTTGTAGCTTTACAGCGAACGGCAAATTGCGATAATGATAGACACGGAAGCAGCAAAGCTACGAATTATGATATAATGAAAAATACAAATAAAGATAAAGATTAACGGAGAAGGTAAATATAATGAATATTAATATTGCAATATGCGATGACAATAAAATATTTATTGATAATATGAAGACAAAAATCATAAAAATATCAAAGAATATGAAATACAATACTGAGATATTTATTTATACGGATGGTAATATTTTGCTAAATGAAATCTGTGAAGAAAAAGAAAGCATAGATGTTCTAATGTTAGACATCGATATGCCTCATATATCAGGGTTACAGATTGCGAATGAAATTAGAAAAAGAAAATTAAACATTACTCTAATATTTGTATCGGCACATGATGAGATGGTGTTTGATGCCATACAATATCAACCATTTAGATATATGAGAAAGACACGGTTAGATGAGGAACTGCCTCAGGTATTAGAAGATGTTTTTGAACTTTTAAAGGATAAAGATGATAAATATACAATAATTAAAACAGATGAAGGAAATAAAAAAATAAAAAACTCTGAAATAATGCATATAGAAGTGGATAAAAGAAAATTAAAAATATGCATGTATGATGGAAGAGTAATGTATATTGGAAAAAGTTTAAAAAATTTTTTAGAGGAACTGGATGATAATAACTTCATTCAAATCTATAGTGGATGTGCAGTAAATATTAAATATGTAAGTGAGTTTTCTAAAGTTGAAATCACACTGGATAATAACGAAAAACTGCCGGTTAGCAGAACGAGGATGAGTGATGTTAAAAAGACATTATTAAAGTATTGGAGAGAGAAAGTATGATAGCTTTTTATTGGGTAGTAGAGTATTTGGGGAGTTTTATTGACACATTAATGTGTTGTATATTTTGTGGAATATTTATAGGCGAAAAAAATGATGAATACAGAAAGAAAATATTTTTGTATTCTTTGATAGGGGCAGCGATAATAACAGGTTTAAATACCATAAAGACGGTTTCATTTATTTTATCATTTTCTTTTATGATTATGTATATTATCATTCAATGGGTTATATATAGACAAAAACAGAAGTTCGCCATATTATTGGTATTTTTATATGGTGTAATCATAACAGCAGTAGAGTTTGTAGTTGTATATGTAACCTTATTCCTGACAAATCAATCTTCTATTGAAGATAAAAGTCCTACAAGATATGTATGTATGGTAATTAGCAAAGTACTTTTAGTTCTGGTAATAATGATTATTGATAAAATTGTTAGCAAAAGAAGGATTATTTCAGGAAAATATGCAGCAATTATAGGATGTGTTGCATTCTTTATTTTCGCATCAAATTTTTCAATTATATATTTAGGATTAAAACAGCAGGATTCAAATGTTGCATTAATAAGCACTATATTTTTTGTGGCAGATATGATATTGGGAGTGCTTCTTTTGTATTTCATACTTAAACTGGCCGACAGTTATGAAAAACAGAAAAACATAGAATTAGTTGAAATGCAAAATAGAATGCTTAGCAAATCACTTGAAGACACAGAGAGAGCATTTGATTTGTGGAGAGAAAGTATTCATAATTATAAAAATAATATTATTACATTGGCACAGCTTGTTGAAGAGGAAAGTACAGCGGAGATAAAAAAATATTTAAATAATGAAATACAACAACTAGGAATAAAGACACATTACGCAATGACAGGAAATAAAGTTATTGATGCTGTTTTAGCAACAAAGAAAAACTCGGCAGAGCATAAGGGAATTAATTTTTATGCAGATGGAAACATTCCTGATAAATGTATTGTTGATGAAATTGATTTTACAAATATAATTGGAAATCTCCTAGATAATGCAATTGAAGCTGCTGAAAAAGTCGAAAATGGAAACGTAAGTATTGTAATAAAACCACAGAAGAAATTTATAATAATAAAAGTAAAAAATTCTTATGATGGAAATAAAAATAATGAATTACAAACAACTAAGAAAGATAAAGAATACCACGGAATTGGTTTGAAAAGTATAAAGCGTATAGTAGAAAAATATCAGGGAGAATTTGAACTTGAGTTTAAAGAAAAAGAGGTTGAAGCTACAGCATTATTGCTAAATGTATAGCCAAAACTATTTTATATTCGACAAAATTCGACATCACATAATATATAAAACTGCAAAAAATTGCCTTTCCCCAGGCAAAAAATGACAAGTTACGCAAAAAATGATACAAGTTACGCAAAAAAATGTTTTGAAGCATTTTTTTTGGTAAAATATATCTGACTCTAATAAATAGGGGGAAAAAATTGAGATTCATATATAAGAAGCTGGATGGATTGTAGGAAGTACAGTTTAATCCGGCTTCATTTTTCTATAATTTTTCAGGAGGGTATTTCACATGATGCTAAGGGTATAAGTAATAAAATAAATGCGTATAAAAATTGAAACGTTTTTAGTGGCGTGTTCATAAAGTTGATATGTATATGGAGGGAAAAATGAAAGTAAAGACATTGAGAAAAATAGCTTATGTATTAATTTTTGCAATGATGGTTGAGGCAATAACTTTAAATATTAATATAAATGCATTTTCAAAAGAAACAATAACATTGGAAAAAATGAATGAAAACAAAGTAAAAGCTTTATTGTGGCTTAAGGAAAAACAAAAAAAGGATGGAAGTTTTGGAGAAAATCTTAAAACATATTACACAACACAGTTGCTTGAAAATTTAGAATATGAAAATACATTTGCAGATGAGAAGATAGCCGCATTAAAATATCTTGAAGATATAGAAGTAAACAGTAATGATGATTTGTTTAGAAAATATAATGCTGCATCAAAACAAAACAAATATTATCACATTAATATGGAAGAACCTAAATGGAACGAATTACAAAATACAGATGGTGGATTCAGTTTAGTAGAAGGATATAAAAGTGATATTCTAGACACTGTTCTTGCAGTCAATGGAATGTTAGAATGTGATTCATTTTATGGTGCAGAAATGAATAAATCAATGGAATACATTAAACGAGCACAGAATAATGATGGAAGTTTTGTGTTTGTAGACGGAAATCCTAATATATATCTAACTGCTTATACATATAAGACAGTTAACAGATATTTAGAGGGAAATATAAACAGTAGTGTAAAAAATGTAGCACAACAAGCAGAATCGTATCTGTTAAAGAATGAGAAAGAAGATAAGTTATGGGGTGTTGGGGAAGAAAAAATTAAGGACACCCTTATGGCATCAATTGCTCTTGCAAAAAATGATGAAAATACTCTTAATAGAATAGCATTAATATCAGATGAAATTGGCGAAGACGGAAGTATATATAGTGATGTTGAGCTAACATCACTATATGTAAGTTTAATAAATGAATATGAAATAGCTTGTGGAAAATTAGATTTAAATTATGTGAAAATTAAAGATGTGAAACTATGTGCTGACAAAGAAAGAATAGGTGCATATACAGAAATAGAAGTTATTCCGGTTATTTTTGGAATGAAAGATAATTATGAGATTATTGTTACAATTTCGGATGATGACGATTACACAACCAAACTTAATAAAACAAAAAACAACATATATGTTTGGAATACCCAAAATAAAAAAGGAACATTTGAAATATCAATAATGGTGGTTGACAAGTCTGATATGAGAGTAGTGGCAAGTAAAACAAAGCAGATTAAAGTGTATGAAACATTTGATGTTACAAGTTTAACATGCTCAGTATCTCCCAAAGCATACAAGCTTAATTGTGGTAAAAGTATAAAGGTCAATACTTCAGCATATGTGTTATCCAATATAAATAAAAGTGTAACACGTGAAATTATCGTAAAAGATGAAGAAGGAAATAGGCTATATACAGATGCCGAAAAGGTAAACATAGACTGTAAAGATAGAGAAATAATGTTTGATGAGTTTTCATTTGAACCGGAAATAGAAAAAACATCATTATTAAGTGTAGAAACAAATATCAAGGCTGACGATAAAGTTATAAAAACAAAGACGGCGTATATAAAAGTGTATGAATCAGAAGATGAAAATAGAATAGATATAGACTACGATACGAATGCAAATTACATATATAATTATACAGATGAAGTAAATGTAAATTTAAAATTAGCGGGTAAAGGATTGTCTGAAAATATTAAGAGAAGACCTATGGATATAGTAATTATCTTAGATAATTCAGGTAGTATGAGTAGTGAGGATTGGATAAAAGCTTCTGAAGGTGCAAAAATAATTGTGGAAAATATGCAACCGGAAGACCGAATGGAAATAAGGTATATAAATCGCGACAGAGCAGTCCAAAATTTTACAAATGATAAAGAATTATTAAATAAAGTACTAGATAATAAGATAGTTCCGGGCGGTGCAACAAAACTTAATCAATCTTTTAATTGGAGTATTGACGATTTGAAAAAATCTGAGGATAGAGATAAATCAATATATATTTTTTCAGATGGTGTTAGCAGCGGATGGCCTTGGGATTTAGGAAATATACGGGAAGATGAGTTAATAAATGATAATATTAGAGTCTTTTCGGTATTTATGAGTTCTAATGTCGAGTCAGAAGATGCACAAAAAAATGCATTGAAAAAACTTGATCATTTAGCTGAAATTACAGGGGGATTGTCTTTCGATGCTGCAACAAGGGATAATATTGAAACATGTATAACTGAACTCTTAGGAGACATGTTCAAAATGGCGGGAAAAGATATTAATCTGACTATGACGGTTGGCGAAAACATACCAATTGATAATGTGCAATTTGGGGTAGAACCTGTAGGAAGAAATGTAAATGAAGATGGCTCTACAACAATAAAATTTGACAGAAATTATTTAAGTGTCGGTGAAGATTTAATGATAAATATAAAATTTCTATTATCAAATCTTTCTTTAGAAGGACAGGTAGAATTGCTAAAAGATATTAAATTTTCTTACATAGATGAAAACGATGAAAATGTTGAAGTCAGTCTTGATGATATAGTTTTTGATGTGGTATCTGATGTAAGTACTATGGTACCGGAAGTCGCAGACGATGAAGAGGACTACGATGAAAATGAAGATGGTACGACTAACATAATAAATAATAATGAGTTAAACATTTTTTCGCATAACAAGTCAGAAGATATTCAGGAAGTAACAATGGATTTGCTTTCAGGTAATATAGAAATGTCGGATAAAGAAACTTTTATTGGAGATGAATTACAGGCTAATGTTGGCTTTGATAATGCAAGTAATTTAGATGACAAAAATGTAAAAGTAAAAGTACTCTTTGTTAATAAAAATAATCAGCAAAACACTTACGTTAAAGAACAAAACATAGATGTTGAACAAACTAAAGAAACTACCATAAACATTGATACTGAGAATCTCTTTGAAGGGGATTATATTGTTATTTTGATAGCGGAATTAAACAATGAAATGACAGCTTTAGATGCAACAGGAATTTCTTTAAAAGAACATATGTATAAGTTAACAGTAAATGCAGATAAAGGTGGAAGTGTAGACATAACAAATGGTGAATATAAGTGTGGAGAATTAATACATATAGTGGCAACAGCCAAAGATGGTTATGTGTTTGATAGATGGGTGTCAGATGATATTGAATTGTTATCAAATGAGGTTAATAGTTCAAATATAAGTATTAGCATGCCAAAAAAGGACGCATCTATTAAAGCTATATTTGCTAAAACTAAAAAATTAGAAGATAAAAGTGACAACTATGACAGTCAGGATGGTGATAATTGTAAAGACAATAATGTAAATGGTAATGACAAAACAGACAGTAGCAAGATTAATATAAATAGAAATGCTGTTGCGAATAAAGGTGTTGATAAAAAAGCTAATAGTGGTAATAAAGTGTCATCCGTTCCAAAGAAAGAAAGACAAAACAACGTCTATAGGAAACACAACAATAAAAATAATAGTATTGGTAATAATCACAAGAAAACAGGAACTTTAATAAGTCCATTAACCGGAGATTTTGCAATAAAGGACAAAATAAGAATTGCATTAATAATACAAAGCATTGCATTAATTGTAATATGTATTGCATTAAAGAAAAAAGATGAGACGGAGCAAAAAGGGGTATAACAATGTCATTAAACATGTTTAAAAATAAATTATATAATATGATAATTGCAGTATCATTAGTTGTTGCAATTGTCACTGTGACTTCATATGTACCTGAAATGTTTGAAAAGCAAAATAACAAAAAAGAACAGGTAAGTAATGAAATTAAATATGAAGAACCACAGATAAAAGTAGAGTCAGCAAGAAAAATTCTAAATTTAACACAGACAGTAAATCAATTGAATGATGCTACAACATCAAAAGAAGACATAAAGCAATGTTTAAGCAATATGAGTGATTCAATTGCAGAAATAACTAAGTCTGTAAGAAAAGAAGTAAAAGAAGCTAAGAAAAAAGCTGATTCAGAAATAATTATTAATAGGGCAGAAGAATATCAGGGAAAAGTTGAAAAAGGACTTGGAAAAATTAACAGTAGCATTATCAAATTGTCAGAAAATCTGGATTTAATGGCAACAGATGAAATTAAGACAGGAATAAAAGACATTGTTAATGAAATAGATGATATTCAAAAGGTGGAAACGCCGGAAGTAAAATATAACGATAAAGCTCATGGTGTGGCAGATGGATATGATACTGAAAAAATAGTTGGGGAGGAATTAGTTGAATCTAATTTGACAAAGTTATCAGTTACTCCGGAAGCAAATGATTCATATCTTGAATTGAATGACGAAATCAGAAAAATAGCAGATGAATTAAAGACTCCTGCTGAGGTGTATGAATACGTTAAAAACAATTATCAGTATAAGCAGTACACAGGACTTAGACTTGGTGCAATTGGAACATATGAGCAAAGAGCAGGCAATGATTTTGATCAGGCGTCTCTTTTAATAGCACTATATAGATATAAAGGGTATGATGCAAAATTTGTAGTTGGAAATATTGATATTGACATTAATAGGGCAATGAATTGGCTTGGGGTTAAAACAGAAAAAGCGGCAGTCGATGCGATGAGTATGCTGGGTGTTCCAACTCAATATGGACAAGACGAAAAAGGAAATATTACAAAACTTAGAATAGAGCATACATGGATTAAGGTAAAGGTTCCTTATGATACATATAGAGGAGCCGGAAAAATAAAAGGTGAAGAGATTTGGATAGAACTTGATCCATCGTTTAAGCAATATGAAGATGAAACTGAAAACAATAGTGTTGAAAAATTACTTTCAGATGAAGTAAGAAAAATGCAGAATTTATCTGAAGAAGATGAATTGAAAGAAGCATTAATTGAATCGGATTATTCAGAAATATTTAATTGTGACTTAGAGAAAAGTAGTGTAGATTTTTTACAGATACAAAATGATATAGAGAATTATTTAACCAATAACAATATTGACATAAAAGAAGTGTCTAATGCAATAGGGTTGAGATATATCGTAAAAGATGAAACAGGATATTTGCCATCAAATCTTCCATATACTGTTATTGATAGAGTATATGATGATGATTATTTATCTGAAAACTTCATTGATAAGGTTACATTTTCTTTGCAAAGTTCTTTGTATGGTAAAGTGTTTCTTGGGACACCCGATGCAAGTATATCATTTTATACTGCTGATTTATATGGACATAAAATATCATTAACTTACAAACCCGCATCTGAAGATGATGAAAAAATAATAGAAAAATATGGAAGTTTATTTTCGACGCCTTCGTATCTTGTCAGGGTAAAACCGGTTATATCTATTGATGAAAATGAAGTGCTTGAAGGAAATGAACAGATACCCGGGACATATACAAATCTTATAATGGATATAGATGAAGCAGGAATTGAAAATGTAAAAGTTGAAAATCCATTAATAGCCGGAGGAGTATATGGTATTACATTTGATTACAATACGATAAATGATAACTGCCTTACTAATAAACATAATGAATTACAAGAGTGCGTCGATAAGGTACAAAGTGGTGAAATAAGTTTAGAACAGGCAACTTCAACCTTGACTAATACAGTTGGAGAAGTATATTTTAGTTATGTAGATTACTATGATCAACTCATAGCAAAGGCATCAGACGTTCAATGGGCTAGAAGTATTGGTGAATGTATTGTAGGTTATGTTCCAAAAGTTAATAACATTATGGGAGTACCTGTTGCAATAAGTGATGGTACTTTATATATAGATGTTGATACGGATACTGTTGGATTAGCATATAATCAGGAAGAAAATATACACCAAAAAACAGAAAAAATTGTTAGAAACAATGCCAACATAAAGAATTTTATGATGGCAAGTGGGTTGATGGGGTCATACCTTGAAGGATATGTTGTGGGTGAAGCCACAAATACAAAAGGAGTTTCTTCTGTTTCCATCATTAAGGAATCTAAAGAGAGAGGTATTAATATTGTTACTCTTTCAGAAGAAAATAAGGCTATTTTAAATATGTTGTCAATTGACAAAACAGCGAAAAATGAAATCGAAAAAGCTTTAAATAATGGAAAAACGGTAATAGTTCCAGAAAAAAGCATACAGTATTATGATTGGAATGGGACAGGCTATATAACACTAAATCCTGAAACAGGGGAAGCAGCTTACATGATTAGTGGTGGATTGTGTGGCGGTGAATCATCACAGGATTTGGCAATGACGCTTTTCACAATCATAGTTGCAGTGGCAGCGATATTTGCAATTGCAGTATTTGTATACTTTGCATGGAGTGCGATTGCGGCAATGATAGGTGTTGCACTTACAATAAGTGAAGGAATCAGCATTTTAGATACCTGTATAATTCTATTGAGCATGGCAGGTGCAATATTTTCAATAACAGAGGCAGGAAATGTTGGAATTGATGCTTATGAATACATAATTGATCCAAGTGTTGAGAATGGTAGCGATATACTGCGAAAAGCCGTAGAAGCCGGGGCGATGTTTTTAATATTTGAAGTTGCAATGCCACGATTAATATCTTCTGTTAGTGCAAAAATAAATTTTGATGAATCAGGATTTTATAAATTTGTCACTAAGAAGTGGGGCGGAAAAACAATAAAAACTCCACCTGCGAAACCTGACACAGATCCGGATTTAAATTCAGACGCAGATCCGGACACAAATCCAAATAAAAGACCATTAGGTGACTATTGGGAAAAAATCGCAGAAAAATATGGTCAGGATATTGTAGATAAGCTTAGACCTTTTGGAAATGATGGAAAAAGGCTAATTGAACAGTATGGGGATGAATTAGTTGATATTATTAGTGGACTGTCAGAAAAAGATACTAAGCAAGCTTTGAAATTGATAGCTGAGTTCGGAGATGATGCCATTAATGGTCTTCAAGGGGGAAAATCCATTGATAATGTTAAATTTGATTGCTTAGGTGGAAAGCAGTATAGAGACAAATTGCTTAATGATGTTGAAAGTGGAAAAATTGAATTAAAAACTAATAAACAAAAAGGTAATTATGGTGAAATGAAGATGGATAAGTATTTTGAGGAGTTAGGATATGAACGAATTAGCTTAGACAGAGTTACCGGATTAGATGATCCTATCCATCAAGGGATAGACGGAGTATATTATAATCCTGAAGGGACTCCTCAGTATATTATTGCTGAGGCGAAATATGGAAGTGCAAGGCTTGGAAATACTGCGGATGGACCACAGATGAGTGATTTGTGGATAAAAGGTAGTAATAGACTTAGAAAAGCGGTTGGTAATGATTTAATGATTGATATTAATATTAACGGATATGATAAGTGGCTAATAAGAGTTACAAATGAAGGAAATGTAATTAAAACAGTATTGGAGTAAAATATGAGAGATAAAATAATGCCTAAACAATATTTTGATAAGTATATTAATATATCTATTGGAATGATGCGTCAATATGATGAAGCTTTTCAACTCGGAAAAGTTAAAGAAGAAAGAGTAAAACCTGTAAAATATTCAATGAGCTTAATTGAAGAGTATATGTTAATTGCGAGATATTCGCGTGGGGATAGCATTTGTGAAATAAGAGAAATGTACGAGAAGATTTTTGATAAATGGATATATGTATTTGAAGCGGATAATTACAATCAGGTATTGAGAATGCTTTCGATAGGAATATGCCTTGAAACAGAAAAGAAGAACATAATAAGAGTTCACAATCTCCTTCAAAAAAGCAAAAAGGA
>NZ_FR878148.1:0-1797 GCF_000434315.1 Eubacterium sp. CAG:156
CAACAAAGGCACCTGAGACAACAACTAAGAAAACAGCGACAGGTGTATATCCTGTGTGGTCACCGGATAACGTTCACTATAAAATAGGTGATTTGGTTCAATATCAGGATAAAGTGTATGAATGTACATATGAACACAATTCCAATTCCGGATGGTCTCCTACAGTAGCAGTAACTTTATGGAAAGAAAGAACTGACTTAGTTGCGGGAATAGAAGAAACAACAAACGCATCAGGAACAGAAGAAACAACTCAGAATAATTATACAGTTAATTCTAAATTGCCTGAGCATATGGTAACAGGATATTGGCATAACTTTCTCAATGGATCAACTGCACTTAAACTTTCAGATGTTCCATCATACTACGATATGATTTGTGTGGCTTTTGCAAATTCATCAACAACAGCCGGAAAGGTTACATTTGAACTTGACAAAGATTTATCTACTGCATTAGGAGGATATACAAAGGCTCAGTTTATTCAGGACATAAAAGATGCTAAGGCTAAAGGTCAGCATGTAATTATTTCAGTAGGTGGAGCAGAAGGAACAACTTATATAACAAATGAAGAATCAGCAAATCAGTTTGCTACAAGCCTTATTTCAATAATAGAAGAATATGGATTTGAGGGTGTAGATATTGACTTTGAAGGAAGTGCAGTATCAGGAACAGATTACATAGCAGAAGCACTTAGAACTGTACATAATCATTTTGGTGAAGATTTTATTATCACGATGGCACCTGAAACATATTATTTCCAGGATACAAATCCTAACGGAACAATGGCTACATCTGCATATTACAGATTGGCATATAAGATTAGAGATATTCTTACAATTTGTTATCCACAGTTCTATAATTCAGGAGCAATGAATGGATATAACGGATTTAATGCACAGGTTGGAACAGCAGATTTCTTAACATCTCTTTCAACATTATTATTAGAGAATGGTTTGAGAGCTGATCAGGTAGCATTAGGATTGCCGTCAACACCAAAAGCAGCTTCAAGTGGATATGTGTCAACAGATGTTATTTCTAAAGCAGTAACATCACTTGTAAATGGAACATCATCAGGAAGTTTTACAGCACCGAAAGCTTACCCAACATTTAGAGGTGTAATGACTTGGTCAATTAACTGGGATGCTACAAATAATTATGCATGGGCTAAATCAATGGATTCACTTATGGATTCATTGGAAAAACATGAACAGCCAACAAATCAAACAACTACAACTAAAACAGAAGTTACAACAAAAAATGAAGAAAATACTGCTGATCAAACAACAAAGACAGAAACAACAACAAAAGCAGAAACAACTTCATCTTCTCAGACAGAGGCAAGGCCAACAGAAGTAATTGGCTTAGTAAAGCAGAGTCAGGATGGTGGAACAGTATCATTTGTTTGGGGTCAGACAAATGAGCAGATGGAAAGTGGACAGACATATAGAGTATATGCTGATGGAAAATATGTTGAAACATTTGCTTTAGCAACATCAACATCATATACATTTACAACAAATGGCAAACATATTATAAAGGTTACAGCCAATTTAAATGGATATGAAACAGAAGGAAAGACAATAGAGGTAACAATAGAAGGATTAGAAACATCTGAAACAACAAAAGTAGCAGAAACAACAACAAAGGCACCTGAAACAACAACAAAGGCACCTGAAACAACAACTAAGGTGGCAGAGACAACAACAAAGACACCTGAAACAACTTCATCTCATAAACCAACACAGGGATTGAACTCAAGATTATTAATTGGCTATTACCATACATGGGATAATTCAGGAA
>NZ_FR878149.1:0-33876 GCF_000434315.1 Eubacterium sp. CAG:156
TTATCAATGTTCTTGTTTTGCTTGTTGCCGTTTCAGCAGCAACTCGTTTATATTATCACGATTGTTTTGCTTTGTCAACAACTTTTTTATGTTTTTTAATTTTTTCTTCGTTATTCAAAACTTAGAATCAATTAAATTTTTCTGTCTGAACTGCTGTCTCAACAGTCAGCTTGAATAGAATACAACTTTTATATACAATTGTCAACACTTTTTTTCAATTTTATTTATTTTTCTTCATTCTTCATTTGTATGTTATCTTGCAAATTTAAATTCTACCCTCTTTATTTGTCTAACTTTAATATTTTGTGCAATTAATAAAGAAAATTCCACTATATAGAATAATCTTCTATATGGTGGAATCATCATATTTTCTATTTCTTCTTAGACTTTAGTTTATAGTTATTTTTTCATTCAATCCTCATAGTCTATCTTAACCAGCATTAAGCCACATGCCGGTGCTTTAGGTCCCGCTGCATTTCTATCTTTTGCCTCTATTATTTCTTTTACATATTCTGGTGGATAAACTCCCAATCCTACTTTTATTAAAGTACCTACAATTATCCTCACCATATTATATAAGAACCCATTACCAGATATTATTATTGATATGACATCGTCATTTTTATCTACCTCTAATCTATATACGGTTCTAACTGTACTTTCAACCTGACTTCCCGATGAGCAAAAACTTGCGAAGTCATGTTCCCCTACTATATATTTTGCTGCTTCTTTCATTTTTTCAACATTTAAGGGCATATATACAAAGTGGGTATATAGTCTCTGCGTTGGCATATCAAATTTTCTATTTAAAATCTTATATTCATATGTTTTTGTACTATTACAAAATCTCGGATGCCATTCCAGCGGAACTTCCTCTGATTTTTGTATTCTAATATCATTAGGCAGTCTTTGATTTAATGCAAATGAAAATTTCTCACCCGGAATTTTTGATTCCGTATCAAAAACAGCTACATTTCCCATAGCATGGACCCCCGAATCAGTTCTACTCGCTCCAATAACAGCTGTTTCTACTCCTGTCAATTCACTTATAGCTTTATTAAGCACTTCCTCTACAGTTATTCCATTTATTTGTATTTGCCATCCACAATAATTTGTGCCATCATACGCTATAATTAATTTTACTCTCTTCATTTATTTATAATTCTCCTAATAAACGATTAATTGTATATATTACAAGATTATATTTGCAAATTATTAATAACTTATTTTATTTTTCTATTGTTTATTAATACAATTTTATTTTTACTAATATATTTATCATATTTTAGCTTGCTTTTATGCTCAGAAATTTAAACATCACTAAATTATTCGTAACAAATCCTGCTCCTAATATCACACACAAAAAGCCAACTAATACTAAATATGATATTTTATCCTTTTTCTTATAAACAAGTGGTTTTAATTTTGTTCTATTGCCACCATGATAACATCTCGCTTCCATAGCCATTGCTAAATCCAGCGCTCTTCTTATAGAAGAAACAAATAGTGGTACTAACAATGGTATTAAACTTTTAACACGCTGCATAAGTCCGCCTGTTTCAAAGTCTGCTCCTCTTGCCATTTGAGCTTTTTTTATTTTCTCTGTTTCCTCAACTAAAGTCGGAATGAACCTTAAGGCTAAAGACATCATCATTGCCATTTCATGTACCGGAAAGTGTATTTTATTTAAAAATGCAAATGATTTTTCCAATCCGTCTGATAAATCGTTAGGTGTAGTGGTTAATGTCAAAACAGATGTACTCAACACTAAAAATGTTAATCTAAATGTTAAAAATCCACCTGTTATTAATCCTTCTTTAGTTATTTTAATTATCCAAAATGTTATAATTGGTGTTCCTGGGGTAAATAAAATATTTAACACTATCGTAAATACAAGTAAAAATAATATTCCTTTTATCCCTTTTATTATTTTTGCAAATGGTACTTTAGATATTTTTATTATAATTGCCAAAAACATTACAATTGCAAGTAATCCTATAATGTTATTTGTTGAAAAAATAGCTATTATAAATATTAAAGTGCCAAATAGTTTTACCCTAGGATCTAATTTATGAATTATTGAATTTTCAGGATAATATTGTCCTAATGTTATTTCTGCCATTTATCTATCTAATTCAAAGTCTTTTTAGTATCTATTAAATTACGACTTTGCATACCTTTCTATATATTATTACTATTGTTCTAAATGTCTTTTCTATTTAGACATTGCATAATATTTTCACGTGCTTCTTCAATTGTTATAACATTCTCATCTACATCTAATCCTTTTTCTTTTAACTTATGCATAATATACGTAATCTGGGGTGCTTTAAGTCCCATCTTTTCTAATTCTTTATAATGCTTAAATACATCCTTTGGCATTCCATCATATTTTATCTTACCATTATTTATTACGATAAGGCGCTGTGCATAATTTGCTACATCTTCCATGCTATGAGACACCAAAACAACTCCTATGCCTGTATTATCATGTAATTCTTTAATTCTATTTAAAATTTTATCCCTTCCTTTTGGATCTAATCCCGCAGTTGGTTCATCTAAGACTATTATTTCTGGATTCATAGCCAGAACTCCTGCTATTGCTACTCTTCTTTTTTGTCCGCCTGACAGTTCGAAAGGAGATTTGTTATAGCATTTTTCGTTTATTCCAACCTGTTCAAGCACTAATTTAGCCTTTTTTTCTGCTTCTTCCCTGCTCATTCCCATATTCATTGGACCGAAACAGACATCTTTAAGCACTGTTTCTTCAAATAACTGATGCTCCGGATATTGAAAAACAAGCCCGACTTTGCATCTAAGTTTTCGCAAATCATAATTATTTTCATATATATTTTCATTATTATAAAATACATTTCCGCTCTTTGGTCTTTCCAATCCGTTAAAATGCTGTATTAATGTTGATTTTCCAGAGCCTGTGTGTCCTATAATTGCAACAAATTCACCTTTATTTATTTCCAAATTAACGTTATTTAACGCTTTTATTTCACTTGTAGTATCACTGCCATATGTGTAGCATACATTTTCAAGTCGTATTCCCATTTTGGCCTCCTAGTTATTATTGTATACCCTAACTATCTCATCTACTAACTCATCTATCTCTAATGTCCCATTTTTTATGTTTAAGCCTTCCTTTTGTAATTCAAAGCCTAATTCTGTAACCTGCGGAACTTCAAGTCCTAATTCCTTCATTTTTTCAACTTCAGCAAAAACTTCTCTTGGTGTTCCCTGTAATTCTATTTTTCCCTTATTCATTACAAATATTTTATCTGCATGTATAGTTTCACTCATATGATGTGTAATTAAGATAATTGTTATATTTTTAGCCTTGTTCAGTTCTTCTAATGTTGAAATAACTTCTTCCCTTCCAATTGGATCAAGCATTGCTGTAGGTTCGTCTAATATAATGCATTTAGGTTCCATTGCTATTATTCCTGCTATTGCTACTCTTTGCTTCTGTCCGCCTGATAATTTCATTGGAGAATGAAGTCTATACGCAGTCATATCAACTGCTTTTAGCGCATAATTTACCTGTTCCCATATTTTTTCGGTTGGAACACCCAGATTTTCTGGTCCAAATGCTACATCTTCTTCAACAACAGCCGATACAATCTGATTATCAGGATTCTGAAATACCATTCCTGCCTGTTGTCTTATATCCCAAATTTTCTTTTCATCTTTAGTATTCATCCCGGATATTAAAACTGTTCCTTCAGTCGGAGCAAGCAACGCATTAATATGTTTTGCCAAAGACGATTTACCTGAACCATTATGACCTAATATTGCAATAAACTGTCCTTCTTCTACATCAAGATCTACGCCATCAATGGCTGTTATTATTTCTGCATTTTCATCATTGTCTTTAAATTTATGAACCAAATGTTTTATATTAATTATTCCCATGTCATATCCTCAAATTGTTTTGAATTTCAAGTTTTATTCACGCTTTATTTTTGCACATAATTGAAATTATAGCAATAATTTTTTCTATATAGTTTTATATTTCACCTTATAATAGTCAAAATTTTGTTATTGGTTTTATTTGGCGTAGCAAAATATAATTACTTATTTATCTTTTCTTACAATTTGGATTAACCCCATGCTTGACAAAAAGCTGATATAACAAAACGGACAAACATTGCCTTATCAACAACATTTGTCCGTTTTATATATAAGTTAAACTTTATTTATTATACTAATTCAAGTAATACTTCCATTGCAGCATCACCTTTTCTCTGACCGATTTTTACAATTCTTGTATATCCGCCATTACGATCTGCATACTTTGGAGCAATTTCATCAAATAACTTGTTAGTTAAGTCAACTTTCTTTCTGTCTTTCTTCTTACCTGTAGCATTTTCTGTTACATCGTAAAGAACTTTGTTCATCTGACGTCTAGCATGAAGACGTGAAGGCTGATCTTTCTTGATTGTCTTCTGTTCTTCATCATATACTGTTACTTTCTTGCCGTCTACGACTTCTTTAACATTCTTGCCATCTTTATCTTTACGAGCTACTTTAGCTACAACTGTTACTTCGTCAAAGTTATCTTTTTCTTTAACTGCTAATGCAATAAGACCTTCAGCAACTTTACGAATTTCTTTAGCTCTTGCTTCAGTAGTAACAATCTTGCCGTTATTTAAAAGACTTGTAACCTGACCTCTAATTAAAGCTTTTCTTTGACTTGAAGTTCTTCCAAGTTTTCTATAACCTGCCATTTTCTTACCTCCATAATATTTAAACTAATAAATATTAGTTTTCATCGCTTGGTCTCAATTCAAGGCCGAGTTCTTTCAACTTCGCAAGCACTTCATCTAATGATTTACGGCCTAAGTTTCTAACCTTCATCATATCTTCAGGAGTCTTGTTTGTTAATTCCTCAACTGTATTGATACCTGCTCTCTTC
Organism: Eubacterium sp. CAG:156; assembly: GCF_000434315.1. Lineage (NCBI taxonomy): Bacteria > Bacillati > Bacillota > Clostridia > Eubacteriales > Eubacteriaceae > Eubacterium > Eubacterium sp. CAG:156. Next base: position 4,925 of record NZ_FR878149.1, read on the forward strand.
AAACAATTGTATGAACGAACTGATAATTCCAACTCATCAATGTTCATTTCTAACACTTTATCGATTTCATCATCTACAGCATCTACGATTACTTCTGCATTTCTTGCATTTTCTGACAAATCAATAAACAGTTTTAAGTGTTCGCTGAGAACCTTAGCTGCTAAACTAACAGCTTCGTCTGTTTCCAAAGTGCCGTTTGTATAAACATCCAATGTAAGTTTATCAAAATCAGTTACCTGGCCTACACGAGTATTCTGTACTGACATATTTACTCTTTCAACTGGTGTGTAGATTGAATCTACAGCAATTACGCCGATTGGTAAACTATCATTCTTATTCTTGTCAGCACTAATGTATCCTCTGCCTTTTGTGATAATTAATTCCATACTAAGCTTGCTGTCTGCGCCACCGTTAAGTGTTGCAATAACCAACTCTGGGTTTAAAATCTCAATATCAGAATCTACTTGAATATCAGCTGCTGTTACAACACAATCTCCACTTGCTTCAATATGTGCAACCTTTGGTTCATTAGTAGCACTATTGTTTTTAATAGCAAGCTGTTTGATATTTAAAATTATTTCAGTAACATCTTCTTTTACACCTGGTATTGAACTGAATTCATGAAGAACTCCGTCAATTTTAATCTGGCTTACAGCTGCACCTGGTAATGTAGAAAGCATAATTCTTCTTAATGCATTGCCAAGTGTTGTTCCGTAACCTCTTTCAAGAGGTTCTACAACAAACTTACCATATCTACCATCTTCTGATTTCTCTGTTATTATATTTGGTCTTTCAAAATCGAACACTAATTAGCCCCTCCTTTATTGGGAATTGCTTAAGCTTATTTAGAATATAATTCGACAATAAGCATTTCATCTACGGGAACATCAATCTCTTCTCTCTTTGGAAGTTCTTTAATTTCACCCTTAAGATTTTCCTGGTCTGCTTCAAGCCATGATGGAACTGTTCTTCCGCCAGTCACTTCTACGATATCTTTGTATCTCTGTGATGACTTGCAACCTTCTTTAATTTCGATAACATCGCCTGCTTTGATTAAGTAAGAAGGAATGTTAACCTGCTTTCCGTTTACTAATACGTGCTTGTGATCAACAATCTGTCTTGCTTCTTTTCTTGTTCTAGCATATCCCATACGGAATACAACATTATCAAGTCTACGTTCTAATAAAATCATAAGGTTTTCACCTGTCTGACCTGGCATCTTTGAAGCCTTCTTGAAGTAATTTCTGAAAGGTTTTTCTAAAACACCATAAATGAATTTAGCTTTCTGTTTTTCTCTTAACTGAAGTCCATATTCACTCATTTTTCTACTAGATCTGTTTAAGTTTCTATTTGATTTCTTGTCTATTCCTAAATAAATCGGATCTAAACCGAGAGATCTACATCTTTTAAGAACAGGAACTCTATTTACTGCCATTTCTATTCCCTCCTAAATTAGACTCTTCTACGCTTTGGTGGGCGACATCCATTATGTGGAACAGGAGTAACATCCTTGATACTTGTAACTTCAAGTCCACAAGTTGCTAAAGCACGAATTGCTGCTTCTCTACCTGAACCTGGACCTTTAACCATAACATCTACTGTCTTTAAGCCATGTACTAAAGCTGCTTTTGTTGCAGTTTCAGCTGCCATCTGAGCTGCATAAGGAGTAGATTTCTTTGAACCTCTAAATCCTAGACCACCAGCACTTGCCCATGATAAAGCATTTCCTTCAGCATCTGTTAATGTAACAATTGTATTGTTAAATGATGCCTGGATATGTGCCTGTCCGTGTTCAACGTTTTTCTTAATACGCTTTTTTGTCACTTTCTTTGTAACTTTTTTAGCCATTTTAAACTAACCTCCCTTATGGGTACTATTTCTTCTTATTTGCTACAGTTCTCTTTGGACCTTTTCTTGTTCTTGCATTAGTCTTTGTCTTCTGACCGCGAACAGGAAGTCCTCTTCTATGACGAATTCCTCTGTAACATCCAATTTCTTGTAATCTCTTAATGTTTAAAGCGATTTCTCTTCTTAAATCACCTTCAACAGTCTGGCTTGCATCGATAACTTCGCTAATCTTCTTAACTTCATCGTCTGTTAAATCTTTACAACGTGTGTTAGGATCTACATTAGCTTCAGCTAAAATTCTCTGTGAGCTTGGAAGTCCAATTCCATAAATATAAGTCAAGCCAATTTCAACTCTCTTTTCTCTTGGTAAATCAACACCTGAAATACGAGCCATGTGTATAACCTCCATTAGTTAAATTGATAAGTTCCACAAATTACGCAGCCCGTGCTTTGCACGTCTGAAATGTTGTGCGCACCCATGTAACCTAACGTTAAATTGTTTCTTGATGCTTAATCAGCAATTTTTAAGCATCCACATTCTGTTTCTCAGCTATTCGCTGATTAATATAGTAAGAAAACGTACTTGAAAATTCTCTTACTACTAATATCTAATAGTAGCATATTGCTACTGCAGCCGCAAATTAATTCGTTGTGATATTACACAACTTCTTAAAGTGCACAAACAAGTGAATACAACCAAATATTCACTCAATATGTCAGAAATTAACCCTGACGCTGTTTATGCTTAGGATTTTCGCAGATAACTCTAACGCTTCCCTTTCTTTTAATGACTTTGCATTTTTCGCAAATTGGTTTAACTGATGATCTTACCTTCATTGAAAAATCCTCCTTTCAAAAAAAGTCCGTTATATATATTAACACACTTGTCAAAATATAGCAACAAAAACTTTTAAATTTATTTATCAACCATATTATTTATCTCTCCAGATAATTCTTCCTTTAGATAAATCATATGGTGACATCTCAATTGTTACTTTGTCTCCTGGTAAAATTTTAATGTAGTTCATGCGAAGTTTTCCACTTATATGAGCTAATACTACATGTCCATTTTCCAATTCAACACGAAACATTGTGTTTGGTAATTTTTCAATTACCTTTCCTTCTATTTCAATTACATCTGCTTTAGACATTTATATATCCTCCTTTTTTTCGGTTAAATCAAAGTAAGTATTTCCGGTTCTCCTTTTGTAATAAGAACTGTATTTTCATAATGAGCTGCTAAACTTCCATCATCTGTTACTACTGTCCAATCATCATCCATAAATGCTACATCTGCTCTTCCCATATTTATCATAGGTTCTATGCACAATGTCATTCCAGCCTGTAACTTCATTCCTCTTCTTCTTTGTCTGAAGTTTGGAATTTGTGGGTCTTCATGCATTTCTCTACCAATACCATGTCCTACTAAGTCTCTTACTACACCATATCCGAATTTATCAGCATAATCATTTATAGCTGCTGATATCTGATATAAATGGCAACCTTCTTTAGCATATTTAATTCCTTCAAAAAAACATTGTTTTGTCACTTCGATTAACTGTTTTGCATCATCACTTATTTCTCCAATTGCCAATGTTCTGGCGCAATCAGACTGATATCCTTTATAGCTTAAACAAAAATCTAAGCTGACAATATCACCATTTTCTACAAAACGGTCTTTTCTTGGAATTCCATGTACTACTTCATCATTAACAGAAATACACAATGAAGCAGGATATCCTTCATAGCCTAAGCATGTAGGAATACAACCATAACTTCTAATTATTTCTTCACCAATTTTATCAATTTGATAAGTACTCATTCCAGGCTTTACTTCTTTTTCTAACTCTGCGTGAGCCATTGCAATATACTTGCCTGCCTGTCTCATGAGTTCAATTTCTCTCTCTGATTTAATTGTTACCGCCATTGTTATGCTCCTAAAATATCATTTATCGCAGCAAACACATCATTCATGTCAATTGTACCATCAACACTTCTTAATACGCCTTGTTCATTATAATAATCAATTAAAGGCTGTGTTTGTTTATGATAAACATCTAATCTTTTCAAAACTGTTTCCGGTTTATCATCATCTCTTATTATTAAATCGTTTCCACATCTGTCACACTTGCCTTCAACCTTAGTTGGGTTGTATACAACGTGGTATGTTGCTCCACAAGATACGCAAGCTCTTCTTCCACCCATTCTTCTTACGATATTTTCATCCGGCACATCAACATCAATTGCATAATCAACTTTCTCGCCAATTGCTTTTAACGCTTCATCTAAAGCCTGTGCCTGTGGAATAGTTCTTGGAAAACCATCTAATACATAACCGTTTTTACAGTCATCTTTTTTAAATCTATCCATAACTAAGTCTAATGTTAATTCATCCGGTACTAACTGTCCCTGATCAATATATTCCTTAGCTTTTTTCCCTAATTCAGTTCCATTTTTAATATTTGCTCTAAAAATATCCCCTGTAGAAATATGTGGTATATTATATTTCTCAGCGATCATCTTTGCCTGTGTTCCTTTTCCTGCACCAGGCGCGCCTAACATAATTATTTTCATAGTTTACAATCCTCACAACTTCTTAATTTTTCTATTCTAGCAATCAAGGGGACTAGTCTGGTGACTGCCCCCTATGCTACTAAAAGATTCCTTTTACATTCTGATACTTACGTTCTGTCATCATTGATTTAACTGTTGTTATTGTTTCAAGAATAACACCTACAATGATGATTATTGATGTACCACCAAAAGAAACATTTGCTCCAGCAACTCCTGAAGCTACAATTGGAATACAAGCTGCAATAATAAGTCCGATTGCTCCAATTAAAATAATGTAGTTTAATATATTTGTCAAATATTCTACTGTTGGCTTACCACTTCTGATACCTGTAATAAATCCACCTCTGTCGTTAAGGTTCTTAGCAACCTCTCTAGGGTTAAATGTTATTGAAGTATAGAAATATGCAAAGAATATAATCATTACTATGTAAGCAACAAATCCGATTGAATATTTCATATGTGCAGGATTACACCAATGTGACTGACTTAAATAGTTTGTCCATTCAGGTGTTTTTCCAAAAAATTGTGCAATTACAACTGGGAATTGCAAAATTGATGATGCAAAGATAATTGGGATAACACCTGCAGTATTAACTTTCAAAGGAATTGTTGACTGTTGTCCACCAACCTGACGTCTTCCCTGTACTTTCTGAGACATCTGAACGCCGATGTGACGAACACCATCCTGAAGCCATACTACATAAGCAATAATTCCAACTACTACAGCAATTATAATAATAATCGCTAAAATCTTTCCACCAATTGAACTTGCTCCTGTTACATAATTTGTAAATAATCCGGCAATATCACTTGGCATTCTTGATACAATGTTAATTACTAACACGATAGAAATACCATTACCAACACCACTTTCTGTAATTTGTTCACCAATCCACATAAGTGCTGCTGAACCGGCTGTCATAGCAACAACGCCCATAACGATTACACCAACATGACGGAATGTACTCATATTTGAGATTGTGATTGTATCTGTATTAAACAATCCCTGATTTGCAAATCCAATTGTCATGGCTGTACTTTCGATAAGTGCTAATGCTACTGTTACATATCTTGTAATTTCTGCAAGTTTCTTTCTTCCTTCTTCACCATCTTTCTGCATTTCCTCTAACTTAGGAATTGCAATTGTTAATAACTGGATGATGATGGAAGCTGTAATGTAAGGTGTAATACTCAATGCGAAAATAGACATATTTTCCATTGAACCACCTGTAATAGCAGCGAAGAAGCTGAAAGCCCCTTCGCTAAACTGTGATGTTATTGATTTAACTGTATCACCATTTACAAATGGAAGTGGTATCTGACTACCTAATCTTACTACTACTAACATCATAAATGTGTACAATAATCTTTTTCTTATTTCTTTAACTTTTAAAGCATTACGAAGTGTTTCTAACATTAGATCACCTCACATGTTCCGCCAAGGCTTTCAATCTTAGCTTTTGCTCCTTCACTAAAAGCATTAACTTTTACTGTAAGCTTCTTTGTTAATTCGCCATTACCAAGAATCTTAACGCCATCACGTGGATTCTTAATAACTCCGCTTTCTAAAAGAGTTTCTACAGTAACTGTAGTGTCATTATCAAATCTTTCTAATGCACTTACATTAATACCTACTATTTTCTTTGAATTAATACATGTAAAACCTCTCTTAGGAATTCTTCTATATAATGGCATCTGACCACCTTCGAAACCAGGTCTTGGGCTTCCTGAACGAGCTTTCTGTCCTTTGTGACCCTTACCTGCTGTCTTGCCATTTCCTGAACCATGTCCACGGCCTCTTCTGAAATTATCACTATGCTTTGAACCATCTGCTGGCTTTAAATTTGATAAATCCATTGTCGCACCTCCTATCTATTGATTATATTTCTTCAACTTTTACTAAATGTCTAACTTTCTGAATCATACCTCTGACTGCAGCGTTGTCAGGCATTTCAACTGTCTTGTTAATCTTTGTAAGACCTAAAGCTTCAACAGTTTTTCTATTCTTTGGAACTGCTCCAATTGTTGATTTTACCAAAGTAATTTTTAATTTATCTGCCATTTCTAATTACCTCCTACTAGCCTAAAATCTCTTCAACAGATTTACCGCGAAGTGCAGCTACTTCTTCTGGAGTCTTTAATGAAGCTAAACCTTCAATTGTAGCAAGAACTACGTTCTGCTTATTGTTAGATCCTAAAGATTTTGTACGGATGTTTGTAATACCTGCAAGTTCAACTACACTACGAGCAGGACCACCAGCGATTACACCAGTACCTTCTGGAGCCTTCTTAAGTAATACAGAAGCACTTCCGAATTTACCGATTGTATCAAATGTTACACTCTTATTTTCATCCATTGGTACGCTTACGAGACTCTTCATAGCATCCTCTTTACCTTTACGAATAGCTTCAGGAATTTCAGCTGCTTTTCCAACGCCTGCACCAACGTGTCCATTTTTGTCTCCAACTACTACTAAAGCTGAGAATCTGGCATTACGTCCACCTTTAACAACCTTAGTAACACGTTTGATAGACACTACTTTTTCTTCTAATTCTAACTGACTTGCATCAATTATTTCACGTCTCATGTGTGTTATCCTCCTCAACTAAAATTCTAATCCAGCTTCTCTAGCTGCATCAGCTAATGCTTTAACTTTACCCTGATATATAAAGCCGCCTCTATCGTAAACAACTTCTTTAATACCTTTTTCAATTGCTCTTTCAGCAATAAGCTTACCTACATATGCTGCAGCATCAACGTTATTAGTTTTTTCTAACTCTTTCTTAGCTTCAAGTGTTGAAGCAGCTACAAGAGTCTTTCCAACTGTATCGTCAATAATTTGAGCATACATATGATTATTACTTCTGAAAACTGCTAAACGTGGACATTCTGTTGTTCCACTTAAATGATTACGCAGTCTGTTATGCTTTTTAACACGAATTTCGCTTCTTGATTTCTTACTAATCATTTCTTACACTCCTTTAATTATTTCTTACCAGTCTTACCAACTTTACGTCTGATAACTTCATCTTCATATTTGATACCTTTTCCTTTGTAAGGTTCAGGTGCTCTCTTTGTTCTGATTTCAGCAGCGTACTGGCCTACTTTTTCTTTATCAATACCTTTAATTATTATCTTATTCTGTCCATCCATTTCAACTGTGATTCCTTCTGGATCTTCCATTTCTACTGGATGTGAATAACCTAATGAAAGAATTAATTTATTTCCCTGTTTCTGTCCTCTGTAACCAACACCGTTGATTTCAAGAACTTTCTGGTATCCTTCTGTAACACCAACAACCATATTGTTGATAAGTGTTCTTGTAAGACCGTGTAATGATTTCATTTTCTTTAAATCATTTGGTCTGCTAACGATGATTTCTTCACCGTCTTTTTTAATTTCCATTTCCGCAGGTAATACTCTTTCAAGAGTTCCCTTAGGTCCTGTAATAGTCACCTTATTATTTTCTGCAATATCAACAGTTACTCCTGCTGGTATAGCGATAGGCATTCTTCCTATACGTGACATGCCGTTACCTCCTTATTAATAATGAAGAGTTGGACTAAGAAAGAAGAGAAACTCTTCAATCTTATCTCATCTCTTAACGTTATTTTCTTCCTACCAAACGAAAGCGAGAACTTCTCCACCAACGTTTTCTTTTCTTGCAACTTTATCTGTAACCACACCTTTGTTTGTAGAAATGATTGCAATTCCAAGTCCTCCAAGAACTCTTGGAAGTTCGTCTTTACTAGCGTAAACACGAAGACCCGGCTTAGAAATCTTCTTGATTCCTGAAATAACTTTATCATTCTTATCTTTACCATATTTTAATGTGATTCTGATTGTTTTAAAATTACCGTCTTCAATGACTTCATACTTCTTGATATATCCTTCATTTAAAAGAATTTCAGCGATAGCTAATTTCATCTTTGATGCAGGAACATCAACTGTATCATGTTTAGCAGTGTTTGCGTTACGGATTCTTGTAAGCATATCTGCGATTGGATCACTCATAGTCATGTTTCTTTCCTCCTATCAATTTATCTCTTACCAGCTTGCTTTTTTAACGCCTGGTATCTGTCCTTTGTATGCTAATTCACGGAAGCAAACTCTGCAAATTCCGTATTTTCTTAAATAAGCATGTGGACGACCACAAATTCTACAACGACTGTATTCTTGTGTAGAGAATTTAGCTTTACGTTGCTGTTTAACTTTCATAGCAGTTCTAGCCATGGATTTACCTCCTAAAACTATTTTGCAAATGGCATATTAAATAATGTCAATAATTCACGAGCTTCTTCATCTGTGTTAGCTGTAGTAACAAAAATTATGTCCATACCTCTAACTTTGTCTACTTTATCGTATTCAATTTCAGGGAAAATTAACTGTTCTTTAATTCCTAAAGCATAATTTCCTCTTCCGTCGAATGCATTTGGGTTAACTCCTCTAAAGTCACGTACACGAGGAAGTGCAAGGTTTACTAATCTATCTAAGAATTCGTACATCTTTTCTCCTCTAAGAGTAACTTTACATCCGATTGGCTGTCCTTCTCTTAATTTGAAGTTAGCTACTGAGTTTTTAGCTCTTGTTACAACAGCCTTCTGTCCTGAAATAATTTCAAGATCTTTAACAGCTGTATCTAAAATCTTAGCGTTCTCTTTAGCTTCGCCAACGCCCATGTTAATTACAATTTTATCAAGCTTAGGTACCTGCATTACGTTCTTATAACCGAACTTCTTTGTCATGGCATCCATAATCTCATTCTTATAAGTCTCCTTAAGTCTACTCAACTTTCCGGACCTCCTCTCTCAATTAATCAATAACTTCGCCTGTTGATTTTGCAACACGAACTTTCTTTCCGTCTTCAAATTTGTATCCAACTCTTGTTGGCTGTCCCTTATGAACATACATTACATTTGAAGCATCAATTGGTCCTTCCTGTGTTACAATGCCACCATTCTGGTTCTGAGCACTTGGTTTTGTGTGCTTTGTACGCATGTTGACACCTTCAACAGTAACCTTATTGTTCTTTTTGTCTACAGAAGAAACTTTTCCTTCTTTAAACTTATCTTTACCAGCGATTACTCTAACAGTGTCGCCTTTTTTAATCTTCATAGCTGACATCTAAGCACACCTCCTATAATACTTCTGGTGCCAAAGAAACAATTTTCATGAACTGTTTCTCTCTTAATTCTCTGGCTACCGGCCCAAAAATACGAGTTCCTCTTGGGGTCTTATCATCTTTTATAATTACAGCTGCATTTTCGTCAAATCTGATGTATGAACCATCTTTACGACGAGCGCCTTTAACAGTACGAACTACTACGGCCTTTACTACATCACCTTTTTTAACAACACCGCCTGGTGTTGCATCTTTTACAGTAGCAACGATTACGTCACCGATACTTGCGTATCTTCTTGTAGATCCGCCCATAACTCTGATGCAAAGTAATTCTTTAGCTCCTGTGTTATCAGCAACTTTAAGTCTACTTTCCTGTTGAATCATGCTGTATTCCTCCTTCTATAATCCAGGCAAATTATCTTGCCTTTTCAATAATTTCTACAAGTCTCCATCTCTTATCTTTTGATAATGGTCTTGTTTCCATAACTCTTACTGTATCACCAATTCCGCACTGGTTTTCTTCGTCATGAGCTTTTAACTTATAAGTTCTTTTAACGATCTTGTTGTATAATGGATGCTTTACATGATCTTCTACAGCAACTGTGATTGTCTTATCCATCTTATCACTTACAACTTTACCTGTACGTGTTTTTCTTAAATTTCTTTCCACAACAATTTCTCCTTTCTTAACTTTCCACCTGTAGTGGATTGGATTAACCTAAAACTATTCAGCAGCGTTTGTCTTTTCAAATATTACTGTCTGAATTCTAGCAATATTTTTTCTAACTTCTTTGATTCTGCTTGTGTTGTCTAACTGGTTTGTTGCGTTCTGGAATCTTAAATTAAATAATTCCTTTTTAGCAGCTACTAATTCATCATTTAATTCTGCAGCTGATTTTGTCTTTAAATCTTCTACATATGTCTTAATTTTCACTGTTATCACCGCCTTCTAAATCTTCACGTGAAACAATCTTACATTTTACTGGAAGCTTGTGTGTAGCAAGACGTAATGCTTCTCTAGCTATTTCTTCAGGAACACCAGAGATTTCGAACATTACACGTCCTGGTTTAACAACTGCTACCCAATATTCAAGTGTTCCTTTACCGGAACCCATACGTGTTTCAGCTGGTTTTGTAGTTACTGGTTTATCTGGGAAAATTTTAATCCAAACTTTACCACCACGCTTGATGTAACGAGTCATAGCAATACGAGCTGCTTCAATCTGATTTGACTTAATCCAAGCTGGTTCTGTTGCAACAATACCAAATTCACCGTAAGTGATCTTATTTCCTCTTGTTGCTTTACCTCTCATAGAACCACGAAACTGTTTTCTATGTTTAACTCTCTTAGGCATTAACATTATTTATCGCTCCCTTCTTTAGTTGGAAGTATTTCGCCGTTGTAAATCCAAACCTTAACACCTACTTTTCCGTAAGTTGTATCAGCTTCAGCGAAACCATATTCGATATCGGCACGTAATGTCTGAAGTGGAATTGTTCCTTCACTATAGAATTCTGTACGAGCCATATCAGCACCACCAAGACGTCCTGAACATGCAGCCTTAATTCCTAAAGCTCCACTCTTCATTGTTCTTGACATTGTAGACTTCATTGCTCTTCTGAAAGATACACGGTTTTCTAACTGTGTAGCAATGTTTTCAGCTACTAACTGAGCGTCCTTGTCAGGTCTCTTGATATCTTTAACGTCCATAAATAACTTCTTGCTTGTCATTTTCTGAACTTCAGCTTTAACTTTTTCAATTTCAGCGCCACCCTTACCGATTACGATACCAGGCTTAGCTGTATAAATGTTTACTCTCACTCTGTCAGATGATCTTTCGATTTCAATCTTAGAAACACCTGCGCTGTATAATTTCTTTTTAAGATATTCTCTGATTTTGTAATCTTCAACAAGATTGTCTGCAAAATCAGCTTCAGCGTACCACTTTGAGTCCCAGTCCTTAATAACTCCGACTCTTAAGCCATGTGGATTAACTTTCTGTCCCATACTTTGCCTCCTATCTTTCATCGAGCACGATTGTAATGTGGCTATTTCTCTTTAAGATTCTATAAGCTCTACCCTGTGCTCTAGGTTTAATTCTCTTCATTGTTGGAGCGCTACCTGCGTAACACTCAGCAATATAAAGTTTGCTAACATCCATATTGTTGTTGTTTTCAGCATTTGCAATTGCTGACTGTAATAATTTTAATATAACGCTTGATGCGTATCTTGGGTTGTATGTTAAAATACCGATTGCTGACTCTACGTCTTTTCCTCTGATCGCATCTAATACGAAACATGCCTTCTGTACTGACACTCTAGCGTAAGACAACTTAGCTGATGGTCTAGTATCTTTATTAGCATTTCTTTCTCTCTTTATCTGGGATCTATGTCCTTTAGCCATAGATGAGACCTCCTTTCAAAATCTACAGGTATTATCTACCCTTCTTTTCGTCTTTACCGTGTCCTCTATAAGTTCTAGTAGCAACAAATTCACCAAGTTTATGTCCAACCATATCTTCAGTTACATATACTGGCACATGCTTTCTACCGTCATGAACAGCGATTGTATGTCCAACCATCTGTGGAAAAATTGTTGAACGGCGTGACCAAGTTTTAATAACAGACTTGTCACCTGAAGCGTTCATAGCTTCGACTTTCTTTAATAAGCTCTCATCCGCGAATGGGCCTTTTTTTAATGATCTAGCCATTAGTTCCTACCTCCTTATTTCATGTTCTTTCCGTCACGTCTTCTAATGATTAACTTGTTAGACTTCTTATTTTTCTTACGAGTCTTCAAACCAAGTGCTGGTTTACCCCAAGGTGTACATGGGCCAGAACGTCCGATTGGTGCACGTCCTTCACCACCACCGTGTGGATGGTCATTAGGGTTCATAACAGAACCACGAACTGTAGGTCTAATACCCATATTACGTTTACGTCCGGCTTTACCGATATTTACAAGACCATGTTCAATGTTACCTACTGTACCAACTGTTGCACGGCAAATAACTGGAACCATTCTCATTTCTCCTGAAGGAAGTCTAAGTGTTGCATACTTTCCTTCTTTAGCCATTAACTGTGCTGCATTTCCAGCTGCACGAACTAACTGTCCGCCCTTACCTGGATATAATTCAATGTTATGAACTTCTGTACCTACAGGGATAGCTGAAAGTGGTAAACAGTTACCAACTTTAACTTCTGCATTTTCACCGTTCATAACTGTAGCTCCAACCTTAAGTCCGTTAGGAGCAAGGATGTAAGCCTTTTCACCATCTGCATAACTGATTAATGCGATGTTTGCAGTTCTATTTGGATCATATTCGATGCTAATAACTGTAGCAGGAATATCAACTTTATTTCTCTTGAAGTCGATGATTCTGTATTTTCTTCTTGAACCACCACCATGATGTCTTACTGTAATTTTACCCTGATTGTTACGACCAGCATTTTTCTTGAGAGATACTACTAAAGATTTTTCAGGAGTTGCTTTAGTAATTTCTGCATTATCAAGAGTAGTCATAGCTCTTCTTGAAGGGGTATATGGGTTAAATGTCTTAATTCCCATTTTTATTCTCCTTTCGAATTCAATTTGTCATCACGCTTTTCTTGCGTTTACTTATTATCTTTATAAACCAGCGAAGATTTCAATATCTGCACTGTCTTCTGTCAACTGAACGATAGCTTTCTTCTTCTTAGCTGTCTTTCCAATTGTCATTCCTCTTCTACGATTCTTTCCTTCTAAGTTCATTGTGTTAACTTTAGCAACCTTTGTTCCTTCGAACATTTTTTCAACTGCTTCTTTAACCTGAGTCTTAGTTGCATCTGTGTGTACGTAGAATGTATATTTCTTATCTGCCATAGCGTTCATGCTCTTCTCAGTAATTACTGGAGAGAGGATTACGTCATAATATTTGATATCTGCCATTATGCATACACCTCCTCGATTGTTGCTACAGCTGCCTTATCGATAACTACAACATCATATTTAAGAATGTCATAAACATTAATTGTGTTAGTTAAAGCAGTTTTTACTGTAGGGATGTTCTTAGCTGACATTACAGCATTTACATCATTGTCTTTTAATACAACCAATGCTTTACTTACATTTAAGTTGTTCATCATCTTTACAAAATCTTTTGTCTTAGGTGCTTCAAACTTAATGTCGTCAACTACGATAAACTTATTTTCATTAACTCTGTCTGTCAATACTGACTTAAGAGCTGCTCTTTTTTCTTTCTTATTCATCTTGAATGAATAATCTCTTGGAACTGGTGCGAATACAACTCCGCCGCCTGTCCACTGTGGAGCTCTTGTAGAACCTTGTCTTGCATGACCAGTTCCCTTCTGTCTCCAAGGCTTTCTTCCGCCACCGCTAACTTCTGAACGAGTTTTAGCTTTCTGTGTTCCTTGACGGTTATTAGCAAGCTGACTCAATACTGCCTGATGCACTAAGTTTTCTTTAACTTCTACACCAAATACGGCATCGTTTAATTCGATTTCATCAACCTGTTTACCTTCCATATTTAAAACAGATACTTTTGCCATCTGCGTGTTCCTCCTTCCAAAATCTACTTACCAGACTTACATGTTTCTTTAATAGTTACTAAAGCTTTCTTAGGTCCTGGTACAGCGCCCTTTACTAGGATTAAGTTGTTTTCTGCATCAACTCTAACAATTTCAAGGTTCTGTGTTGTTACCTTCTTAGCACCCATATGACCTGGCATTTTCTTTCCTTTAAACACCTTGCTTGGGCTTGAACATGCACCGTTTGATCCGGCATGTCTATGATACTTAGAACCGTGAGCCATAGGTCCTCTTGACTGACCATGTCTCTTAATTGCACCCTGGAATCCTTTTCCCTTTGCAATTGCTGATGCGTCAACTTTGTCTCCAGCAGTAAAGATGTCTGCCTTGATTTCGTCTTTCACTGAATACTCTTCAGCATTTTCAAACTTAAATTCTCTTACAAATCTCTTGTAAGGAACTCCAGCTTTGTCAAACATACCTTTCATTGGCTTGTTGACTAACTTTTCTCTCTTTTCACCGAATCCAACCTGTACAGCACTGTATCCATCATTTTCTACTGTCTTAACCTGTGTTACTACACATGGTCCAGCCTGAAGAACGGTTACTGGTACTAAACTTCCATCTTCGTTGAAAATCTGAGTCATTCCAACCTTTGTAGCTAAAATAGCTTTCTTCATATTAATTACCTCCTGTTAATCTACAGCGGATCGCGCCACCGCGATCATCCTAGAACAGTTCAATCTATTTAAACCTTCAAGGATAATTCACTATTTCGTTTTTTACCTATTAAAATAAGTAAATTGCGATGAATTATTTATTCTTCATCTTAATGTCGATATATACACCTGCTGGCATTTCTAATCTTGCCAAAGCATCTACTGCTTTCTGTGTTGGTGTAACAATATCAATGAGTCTCTTATGAGTTCTCTGTTCAAACTGTTCTCTTGAGTCTTTGTACTTATGTACAGCTCTAAGAATTGTGATTACTTCCTTCTTTGTTGGAAGTGGTACAGGGCCACTAACTTCTGCTCCTGAACTCTTTGCAGTTTCAACAATTTTTGCAGCTGACTGATCGATTAATTTGTGATCATAAGCCTTTAATGTGATTCTCATTACTTGTGCCATAAAAAAAGCCGCCTCCTTTTCGTACTATTAGCACGACAAGCGGTGACTGTACAACCTTTCCGTGTGTTTTGTGATTATTCACAACTTACCCACGTGTTTCCACTTCTATGGTGGACTCGTTTTTAGTACAGTGACTTGTCGCCAGTTTCCTAACTTGACATTCGCTCCGCGGAAAACCTACATTACTGTAGCAACCTCTCGTTTCAACGCTATCAATGTCACAGCATGAATTAGTATACAACATGAAAATATAAATTGCAACCATTTTTTCAAAAAATTTTATTTTACTTAATTTGGCTATTTATCAATACTTTTTCTACACTATCATTTCAAAATTCATTTTTAAATTTAAATCTCATAATTTACTCTTTAATTTCTTTCTTCTATATATAATAGGTAGTTTTCTGCTTTTATTGACTTTTATTTTCTCAAATTGTAATATATAACCATTGGTCATTATAATACAATGATTAAAATTTTTAAAGATAGGATTTTATATTAATTATGTGGATTGCTAACAATTGGAAAGATTATGAAGTAATTGATACTTCAGACGGCGAAAAACTAGAGCGTTGGGGTGATTACATATTAGTTAGACCTGATCCTCAGGTCATTTGGCATACTCCAAAGAAAGATAAACGTTGGAATAAATTAAATGGGCATTATTATAGAAGTAAAAAAGGCGGTGGTCAATGGGATTTCTTTGATTTACCGGAACAATGGTCTATTAATTATAAAGAATTAACATTCAACCTTAAACCATTTAGTTTCAAACATACAGGTTTATTTCCTGAACAGGCAACAAATTGGGATTGGTGTTCTGAAAAAATTAAAAATGCCGGTCGACCAATTAAAGTATTAAATTTATTTGCTTATACCGGTGGTGCAACTTTAGCTGCTGCTAATGCGGGTGCTTCTGTCACTCACGTTGATGCTTCTAAAGGCATGGTAACATGGGCAAAGGAAAATGCTGTTTCTTCCGGATTAAAAGACGCACCTATTCGTTGGTTAGTTGATGATTGCACTAAATTTGTAAAAAGAGAAATACGTCGTGGCAACAAATACGATGCAATCATAATGGATCCACCTTCTTACGGCCGTGGTCCTGGTGGTGAAATTTGGAAAATAGAAGATTCCATTTATGATTTTGTAAAATTATGTACGGAAGTCTTGTCTGACGATCCATTATTTTACTTAATTAATTCATATACTACAGGTCTTGCACCTTCAGTTTTAACTTATATGTTATCAACTGAAGTTAAATCAAAATTCGGCGGAACTGTTATTTCAGATGAAATTGGAGTTCCTGTAAGCGGCAATGGTCTGGTTCTTCCTTGTGGAGCCTCTGGTCGTTGGTGTAAATAATTTTATCAAAGAAGTTGAAGTTAGGATTACAACAATCTTTACTTCAACTTTTTTCTAATTTTCTATTCTTTATTATTTTCCTACTATAATATATTTATGTTTAATATCTCTTATAACCAATAAAGAATTACCCATCTAGTTGCTATTTATTTTCTCTATTTTCATATTTTCTATTATTTTATAATTTCTCTATCGTATATTCATTATCATTTATGTTATGACATACTGACACTAAATTGCTTATTCCAATTTTCATTTCAGTTATCATCGTCTCTTTGTCTGCAATAATTTTTGGCCTTTCCTCTTCGAAATCCACTTCAAATGTATAAAATGGTCTTATCATTCCTGTCCCTTCCATTTTTACATAAGCTTCTTTTATAGTCCACACCCTAAAAAATCTCTGAAGTTTTCCCTGTTCTGTTCCTATATCATAAATGTATTTTTGTTCTTTAGGAGCAAAGCAGGTATTAACAATCCTTCTTTCTTTCATAGTAAACTTATTCTTTCTTTTAACATCTTCAGTATCTATCCCTATTTCATAATCAGAAACAACAGCTACTGCATACTTATTTGAATGTGATATGTTAAATTTAATTTTACCATCTTCAAATGAAGGCTTGTTATATTTGTCAATTAATATCTTACTGTCTTCTTTTTCAGTTTTTCTTATATGCTGTATAAGAATTCCAGCTGCAAGACTTTGCATTTTTTTATCTTCCTGATTTATTCTATCTATTTTATTTTTCCTATCTTCATCCATCATTTCATAATATTTTGAATATACTGATTTATCAGATAATTTTTCTACATTATAGTAATATATTTTCATAAAATTATTTACTCCCTTTTGCAAGTTATATGTTTATTATTGTTTTGTTCAAATTCTAATTATTTTATAAATTATATTTTGCTATCTTTCTATTCTAATTATTGCTATATATATTTCTTATTTAATCACTCATTTAGAATCTTCCATGCTTCAACAAGTCTGTCTATATTCCATGCAGCATTTGCAGGGCTTGTGGATGGAAGGCATATTGCTTCTTTCATCACTATCTGTTTCATATATTTGTTATAAAGTGAATACGCTTTCTTTCCATTAACAAATATCTGTTTTATATCTGCTGTATTTAATATTCTTGTCAAATCATTCACTTCAACATTTTTAATGCTACTATCAGAAGACCCTGTAATTTCACATGAATGAATTACATCCCACACTGCCACTTTATTATTAAGCAAAAATTCTTTTTTCTCATGAATTGTTTGTGGTATATTTTCATTAAATATGGCAGCTAATACTTTCCAAAATCTATTCTGTGGATGTCCGTAAAAGAATCCTTCTTCTCTGGATTTAACAGATGGAAAGCTACCTAATATTAAAATTTTTGATTTTTGATTATATATTGGTTCAATTGGATGTGTAATCATAATGTCTTCTTTCTTTTTATTTTAATTATCATTTATTATAGCATAAAATGTTTTGTCAATCATTGCTATCCCCGATTTGCATGTATATATTTTTTATTTCTATATATACAATTAATATTATAAATTATAGGAGCAATAAAATGAATGAAAACATAAAAAATTCTTGGTATAAACCTCGCTTATACCGCTTTTGATGATATACCCAAAACATTGATACTAATCTAATTATCCAAAATATTTAGGCATCCCCGAAAATTTCGGGAATGTCTACTATTTCGCATCAACCTCTCTTATTGATTGCTTTGCAATCAATAAGCTCGCGGCATTCATAGAATACCTGCGAACCCTATAAATAAAGGAAAACCACGGTTTCGTGTAAACACGACCGTGGTTTTCTTTATTTATAGTGAGCTTGCGCTCTATTCCGAGAACACCTCGATTTCGCTGACGCTTCATCTCGGTCGGGACTGTCGTCCCATAAATAAGCAAAAGAAAGTCCATTTGAATGCAAGCACTCAAATGGACTTATTTTACTTATTTATGGTTCTCTTAGTAAAACGAAAATTATTCAACAATTGTAGCAACCTTACCTGAACCTACTGTTCTACCACCTTCACGGAATTATCTCATCATTGTTTAGTGTTTTTTATTTAGTTTTCATTGCATTTCCTGCTTATTTTGGTTGTCTGTACTGTCATTATTTCTATTTGCAAAGAAAAATGACGACTGTTTGACGACTGCATTCCACTTTTAATATTTCTTTTTTTTGTTTCCAATTATTTCATCAAAACATATTAATTTAAAATTCAAATACTCTAATTCATCGTGTTGCATATGTATTGTTCGCGACATTGTAACTAATAAAATAATAATTCCCGTCACTACTAACGTGCCAAATGTTTTTTTCGTCATATTAAAATATGAATTTATAGGAACGTTTCCAATCATCAAAATAGCAATAGATATTGTCATTCCCCAATATGCAAACCTCACTGAAATAAAATCACTAAAATTATTTTCTTCAATACTTTTAATATTTACGAGAGTCGCTAATTTGTTTTCTTCAAGCTCTCTTGCTGTTTTTTTTCTTAACACTTTAATTATATCTCTTTTTAACTCTACATATGAATTTGCTGTTCCAATTTCATTCCCAAATTCTTTTTTTGCTAATTGGTTTATGATTTTTAGCGAGCCTACTCCATTTGGTAAAAAAATACCTTTCATATTTTATTTATATTTCTCTCCTTTTAATTCTTTCTATATTCTACATATATATTCTTCAAATTTTTCAATTTTTGCCAAAATTATTCTAGAAATAACCATTGACTTTTCTATATTATCAGAGTATGATTAGCGTAGTCATTAAAAAGTATATTATTACTTAAATGATTATATAATATTTATGAGAACATAGAACATTAAATGTTCTTTAATAACAAGGGAAATGCTAGTAATGTTTTTGGTTTTACCAAGAAAGGTTTACTAGCATTTCTTTTTATTTATAATTCTCTCTAAAATCTAAACATAAAATGCATCTTTTAGCATTTGTTTCTTTTGCAATCTCGTTTCTATAATTTTCAAACAAATACACACATGCCTGTCTAAGTTCTCCCACTGTTAACCAATCCATATTTTTTAAAACCGCCATTGCCGCTTTTCTGCAGGTTTCCTCCCCTTGCATACATTCTAATAATTGTTCATATGTTTCAAATACCTGAACATTTTTTAATGTTTTTACAACATTTTTAGCTATTATTTTATTAATAGAATTATGTTCTTCTATGTACTTGCCTAATCTGCTATCTTCAGGTATTTTCTGATTTTTTGCATATTTAAACACTGGAAGTAATCTATTAATTGCTATTTTCTTAAACCTCTCCGAGCACATTGCTTCAGCATCAAACTTCTTATTATCAAAGATAATATCTTCAAATATTAAATCTTCTTCTAATAAACCATATCCATACTTGTTTAATATATTCTCCTTGTATCCAATCGCAATAGCTAATGGTTTAGCTGACAAATCCATATCTGTAAGATCATCAATTCCTACAATAATTGATTCTGCTTCTTTAGAAGACATATTTTGATCTACAATTGTTTTAACCACTCTTCTTGTTTCTCTCACTCTTATAGGTGAAATTCCTGGTGTGATTTCTGACAATTTATCGTATACCAATCCAAAATTGTCTGTCTGTATTTCTATAAACGGAATTTCTGTTCCATTTTTTGTCATAACTGTTCTCTTAATTTCAATTAATTCTGTTTCATCTTTTTTATAACTAATAAAAATAAAGTGCTTTCTTATCCCTTCTAACTGTGCCTCAGATAAACAACTTAAAAATTCTTCTATAATTTCTTTTATATTTTCATCTGTAAACGAATACCCCATAAAAATAATTGGAGCCTCTGCAAATAAGGTTAACATTTTAGCAATTATCAATTTTCTTGATTCTTTAAATTTATTATAATCATCCTCTGTTATAACTATTGATCTTGCATCTGTTGCGCTACCATGTATTTTATATATTTCTGCTATATCATAACTGTCTGCTGAAAACAATTCATGTTGTCTTACAAATACTTTGAAGTCATTTGGAAAGACATATTTTTCTAAAAAAGTATCATAATTTGTTGTTATAATTGCTGATACTTTATTTTTTAGATTTTTTAATTTTAGTAATTCTTCTTGCAATTTAGGAGAGCGATTTAACTTTTGTTTTTTAAAAAAATCTGCTAAATACATTTTATACGGAGAAATCCCTCTTTTTACCCAGCTTGGGTTATTCTTATTTCCTATGTTCATTCTTATTTTTCTGTCAAAAAAAGCATTATTAAACTCATTTTCAATAAGACTCCCCATATATATATTAGTTTCAAAATCTGACATATTTTTTCTCTTACAGCTATCAATATGTTTTTGATACTGAAACGGATCTTGTTCAAATTTTGCAAATGACATTTCCAATAATTCCTGCCATGATGGATATTTGTATAAATATCTTTTTGGTATCCCTGAACCTATAAATAAAACAGGCGGCCTATTCATTTTCACAACTTCTTCTAATACCGTCATTTCTCCTCCTTTTATTCAATCTTCCTACTTTTTTTATATTTAGTTTGATTTTCATTTTTTTCTTTGTTATTAAGTCTTTTTATTCTGTCTTCTTCCTGTTGCACACGAGTTATTGCATAATTCATGTATTGCTCTTCCTTCTCAAATCCTATGTATCTTCTGTTACTTCTTATTGCTGCCACCATAGTACTACCTGATCCCATAAAAGGATCTAATACTATTTGATTCTCCTTTGTTGTTAATTCTATTAATGTCTTTAATAAATGTATTGGTTTTTGAGCCTCATGATATCCCCTATCTTCCTCTAATTCTTCCGTTCTTAAAATATTAGAACATACCTCTATTCCTGAATTCATATATTGATTCTCTTTTAAAGATAATTCGTTATACGCACCCACTTCATATTTCAACACATTGTCAGTTAAAGTTGTTCCTTGTGGATATGGTTTTATAAACCATAAAATAGGTTCAAACACTGGTCTTAGATTTCCTAATTTCCATCCTTCCCATTTTTTGCTGTTTTCCAAATCATTCCTTCTATCTAAAACACTAGATACTCTTTGTGCCCTATGTGCTGCATGGGATTTTTCCCATGCTATCATATCCTTAAATGTAAATCCAGCCTCTTCCATTGCACATATGCACCTATGCGCCAAACGCCTACCTGCAAAAATAAAACATGAAGCTCCCGGCTTCAACACTCTATACCACTCAGGTGCCCATTCAGCACACCACTCTTGATATTCTAATGGAATTTTTTTATCTGCTTCACTCCAACCATTTAACGGCTTTCCCCTTTTTTTGAAAACGGCTCCTGCCTTTTCTTGTGCGGGACTATGTCCTAATAATCCACAATTTGTATTTGAATGTAACACATCCCATTCATCCAAAGAAATACCATATGGTATATCTGATAAAATAAGATGTATTTTCTCCGTTTCAACCTCTTTTATAAGTTTTATACTGTCACCTTTTTTTAAATAACTCATATCTTCATCTATTCCTTGCTCTCAAGTCTCTTTATTAGTCTGTCCATTGTATCAGTCTTCTTTTTTTCTTCTTTAATCAGTAAATTAATAGCGTCTTCTCTTGACAGTTTCTCTATACTTGATATTTTATTGTTCAAAATATTTTCCTTTTCCCTTTTTGCTCTTCGTGCAACATATTTATTATATTTGCTTATTTGAGCATAAAAAAACTCTTTGTTAGTAGAAGTACGATTGCACAAATTATCACTAACCTTTTCAAAAAAATTCATTGCACGGTTATTTAAGCATGTTCGGCTTAATCTTGCATCATATGACCAAATTGGTTCTAACGAATATGTATCCGTTTCCACTATATTTCTGTCTATCAAAAATTTAAAATGCTCCCATGAAAAAAAACATGTCTTATTATTCAAAGCTTGCTCATATATTTGACTTTTTTTAGCTGGATATTGATACAGCGGGCAACACAATAATGCAAAAGTATCTGAATCACCTACCCAATTATCTCCTAACGCTCCTACTTTAAAATCTTTTTGATTTTTTGCTGTTCTTGACAATCGCATAGCTTTAGAATCTGCAACTAACGAATATCCGTGGTACTTACTTTTTGCCGAAACATCCGCACTATTTCCCCTTGCTTCTAAGACCTCTGATTCAAGCCCTACTTCTTTAAAACATCTAGCCAACACAATATCCGTCACCTTAGAATATACTTTTTCTTCAGTACTTGATGGTTTGATTGATTGAGGTATTGCCCCAATGTCTAATAAAATTTCACTTATTTCTTCTTTTTTTAATCTGTCCACATAAGCCATCAACCTTTTTGAAGCTTTTGAGAAATCTTCCGTACTATTTTTTTCTATTTCCTTTATTAACTCATCATATACCGACACAGTGCACCCCTCCTTGTAAACTAATCTTGTCTGTATTTTATCACATTTATTATGATTACTCTATATTCTTTTTATAATTACATATATGCACCGTTTAAAATATTACGGTTTTAATTATATTCAATTTTTATATATGCATTTGTATATGACCATTCTCTCTTTCCTCCTTCCCCATCTCTACAATCCTTTCATAATCTTCATCCTTGACAAATTTCCTAAAATATTCCAGTATAAACTCTGTCCCTTCCAACTCATAGATTCTTTCAGCTTTCTCATCAATCTCCTGATCCATACACTTTACTCTCCGTCTAAGATTTTCGTTTGCTTCTGCCAGTCTTTCTCTGTCTTCATTTGCCTGTCCCAGTTTCTTCTTCAATTCCATTGACTCTGCAAAGCAGCTTTTCGCCATTTTAACTATTCTTTTAAATATCCTGTTCAAACCTACAAGAAACGGCATTACAATCTTTTCTCTGTAAGATTTTGCACTCATCAGTCCTTTAGGTTCTTCCGGTCCTTTTGTTACTTTATTTTCAAATTCCCGAATGTCCTTTATTCCCCATTGTGCCACTGCATCTGCTTCTTTCAATTCTTTGTAAGTTTCTTCCAGCTTCTTATCGGCTCTTTGCTTTTCGGCAGTCTTTTTCAATATTTCATTATTCATAACCTCAACATTTTTTACTGCTTTTTCATATTTCTCATTTTCCTTTTTTACCTTGTACTCTACAACCGACAAATCATTATTCCATCCTGTTTGTTTGCTTTTAAGAAACTCACCAAGCCATACGAATATTCTGTTATCCACACATTCTCTTATTTTTCCCTGCAAGACCTCTTCAAGAAATTCCTTTGTGCATACTTTTCTCTTTGACACTTGCCTTGACATTCCCTTTTTAAATCCGTCAGCTACGGGAACTGCCACCACGTGCATGTGTGGGCTTGCCTCATCATAATGTATTACTGCATTTGCCACAACAAGATTTGGTGCTTCCTTCTGTAACATATTAAGCATTTCCTTAAATGCCACATCCATCCTTCTTCGCTTGTCAGGATTCTTATCCCAGAACTCCTTGTCTCCTATCTGAAAAATAAGTTCCACTGCCATGTCCTTGTTTGACTTTGCAGTCTTTTCAAAATAATCATCAATCTTTCTGTCGTCCCTTGTCTGCTTTTTGTTATATTCCCTGACTGCTTCGTCAAACTGTTCCTTATATACTTTTTTTACATCCTGCACTAATTTATCCGTACCCCATAAAATTACAATGTTCTCCTTATCATAATCATTGGAGTGGTACTTTCGTAAATTGTGCTTTGCAACACCTGAGAGTTTCGCCTTGCTGTTAATGGCACTGTTCTTCTGACTCAGGTGTGCTGAATATGATAATCCTGCCATAATCTCACTCCTTTTTTTCTTTTATTGTTTTGATACGTGCGGTGACACCTGCACGTTGTTAGTCTTTAGTAGTCTGCCCGAGGCTGTTGAAAACGGGTGGTTCTTATCAATTTGGCTCTGCCATAATTGATAACCCCCTAGCACTTTTGACAACCCAAAGTGCGGGGTCTCTGCCGAGGGCTTTATGTCCTTACATTACCTTACTTATCCCACAGCCGACTGTATGTGTGTGTATGCCTTATGGATTTATTACACCCGGCTGTAAGATTTAACTTTCCGACATTATGTCGCAAAGTACGATTATCGCCATAGCAGCGTTTCCACCTACACCAATATGTAAAGCTATGGCGCAATCTTTATTTCCATTGTCTGCTCTTCAACCTGCAAGTGCCACTTGCTGGTCTTTAACATTCAACAGAAACTTAACAACGGAAATCCTCCGGGATTTCCTTTCTGTCAAGATAATCTTTTCTTGCATTTTCTCTCTCCTCTACCGATTCGGCAGTCTTGCTTTCTGTATAAATGTTTCTCAAAATCATCTTATCCATCTTATCTTTAAGACCTGCCTTAATCAGTTCCGTTTCGTCCTTACGACCATATATAAAATACTGATATATCATTCGAAATAAATCCTCATCTATTTTTATCCGCTTAATCTTTTCAACCATACAAATCTCCTTCCGTAAATTGAAAATGTAAATCGGCTTTAAAAAACTATATTTTTTTAGTTTCATTTAGCCAATTTACAATTTACGATTTACAAATTTCAAAACATCCCATAAATAAAGGGATTGAAACCATTCTGATGTAAATTGGCTCTTTTTTTTACGTCATTTCCAATTTACAAATCCATCATTCCGATTTACAAACCACCCAATTTACATAACAAATTTACATTTTTAAAAGTAAATGACATCATGTCACTTACTTTTTCCTGTAATTTCATCAGATTCAGTTTTAAGATTTTCCAATGTTTCCTGCTTAAAAGGAATGTCCTCATCCCTCTCTATTTTCTCAAAACCATTTTCCTTTTTTCTCTTCCATGCAAGCTGGGTTCCATATCCTTCCTTAATGAATCTGTGACTTTTCACCTCTTCCCACTGTTCTGCAAATTTAAGCCTCATGATGCTCGTAATCTCTCTGGATTCGTACTGTTTCGGCTTGCAGTTTTCGTGGTGCAACGCTCTCTCGTAAATCATCTGAACACATACAAACTCCTCATCCGTCATTTCAAGAAACATCTCAATGATGCCCACAAGAGTATCCTGAGGCATACATTCCTTCTGAAATTCAATGAGTTCTTTTTCCAACTCCTTATTAAATACAAGTTTAGTGTTAATGCCCTTTTTATACATATTCATTATTTCAGCCCAGCACTGTTCTATGTATGCCCTTGTTTCTTCCTCATCCTCCAACGGATGATGCAATGCCTTTTCCTTATTTACCATTACCGGTACAAATCTTCTGTTACCTGTACGGTCAAATGGCAGGAAATCAGCATTATTGGAAGAACCCACAAATATGCATTGTCTTGGTCTGTCTTCAGGATGGGTTTCATATGGTACCTTGTAAGTTTCACTCTGACGGCTTAAAAATGACTTAATGTCCTCAACACTTCTTGCATTACAGGTTGCAAGCATTTCCGCCATTTCAATAATCCAGTGTCCCTGAATCTTACGAAACACGTTGTCATCATCAAGTTTTCTTAAGTCATCCGAAAACCACTCATTTTCCATTGCAAGAAGTCTTAGAAAACTTGACTTTCCTGCACCCTGCCCGCCTACCAGACAAACCATATATTCAAACTTACAACCGGGATTGTAAACTCTATGTACTGCTCCCATCATCATTATTCTTGTTGCTTCAAATATGTAATTACTTTCATCTGTTCCAAGGTATCTCGGTAGCAGATACCTAAGCCTTGAGTTTCCATCCCACTCCAGACTTTCTAGTTTGTCTATAATGGGATGATAATGGTTGTTGTTGCCTACAATGTCAATTGCACGTTTAATGTTTTTATCTCTTGTAATTCCGTAAAACTTTTCCATTCTAAGCATTATGTTGTTAAAATCTGTATCGGTAAATGTCTTTGAACGCCTTCTCCAATCCATCTTCTTAACAATGTCTGTCTTACAGGAAAGTTCATTACGCCTTATTGCATCCTTTAACATTGGGTCATTATTTAAAACCTCAATTACATTTTCAATGGTTTGTCTCGGACTTCCATCAGAACGTTTTTTAAGGCTATCCCTTATAGCCTCTATTTCTTTATTATCTGTGTCCTCCACATTGGAGGATTTATTTATTGTATTGTCATTCATCTTTTTGTTTTCCTCCTATCAAACAAATTCTTCTTGTTAGTGGAAGAAACTCTTGCTATAATTCAATTGTCAGTTAAATGTAGCAAGGGAATCTTCCCGGTTACAACCAGCCCTTGGCTTTATGCCTTGGGCTTTTTAATTATGGTTATTGTCAATTAAATCCGCAACGCTTCTTGCTTTGTTAGGATATAAATGACCATAAGTATTTAACGTAATTCTTATATCCTTATGTCCCAGCCTTTCCTTAATAAGTAATGGTTCTACACCTTTATCAATAAGATAAGCAACGTGACTATGTCGCAAATCGTGAACTCTTATTTTCTTAACATTAGCCTTTTCGATTTGTCTTCTCATTTTGTTTTGTAATGCACGACATCCTATAGGAAATAACCTTATATTTTCAGGTAATCCATATTGTCTATCACACCATTCTTTTATTTCTTCTTTAAGAAAAATTGGAATTTCAACAACTCTTACTGACTGCTCTGTTTTAGGTGTAGTAATAATATCTTTACCATTTGCTCTATAGTAAGTTTTTGTGATACTGATTCTGTTGTTATAAAAATCAATATCCGACTTAGATAAAGCCAGCAGTTCTCCTTCTCTTATTCCTGTCCAAAATAAGATTTCAAACATTATGTAATATCTGTCTGACTTATCAACCGTACTTATAAACTGCTTGTACTCATCTACTGTCCAGAACGTTAAGCTGCGCTTATCATCTTTTCCCATTCTCTTTACTTTTTTACATGGATTATTAGCCAAATCATATATTTTCGTTGCATGTGTAAATAAAGCCGTTAACTGATTTTGAATCATTCTCATATATGATTCTGACAGATTTTTCTTATAGATTTCATTCTGCCATGCTATAATCTGTGCAGGTTTTATGTCTGACATTTTCATATCTCCAAAATATGGTATAAGATAACTGTCAATCATATATCTCTTATTTTGCTTTGTTCTTGATTTAAGCTCATTTTCCTTATCCTGAAAATACTGCTCCACAAATACTTTCATACTCATTTGAAGATTTCCCTGCTTCTTTAGATTTCTGTCACATTCATATTTTTTTGCTTCTCTTTGTGTCTTAAATCCACGTTTTTTCTTCTGTTTATTCACACCATAAACATTAGGTTCATACCATTGTGCAACCCACTTTCCTGTGCTTTTGTCTTTGAATGCCATAACTTAATTCTCCTTTTCTGATTCTTTTAATCCAAATAATTTCTGCTCCAAATAGGCTTTTGGAATTTTTCCTGCAACTACAAGATATCCGCCTTTAGAAAGTTCTTTATTTAAATCTCTTATAACTCTATATGCATGACTGTTAGAACAATGTAGTAACATTCCAACATCATTTACATCTAATAAATACTTTTCATATATCATACACTCATCTCCTTTCTGTATACGTTTTTCGTGCGGTTGTGTCCACATTATAATGTACGAACTTCGTACTGTCAAGTGTTTTTCGTAATTATTTTTATTTGTAGTATACTTTTTTCGTACACTGTGTTATACTATATAAAAATTTAGAAAGGTTGGTACCTGCAAATGGGTGATGGAAAAAACCTAAAAAAAATCCTTGATGAACAGGAAAAAAGTGTAAGATGGCTGGCAAAAGAAACCACAATCAGCCCTACAACACTTTATTCTATTATTCAAAAAGACACTGCTATCAGATTTGACTTTGCACTTAGAATAGCCAATGTCCTTAATGTCGAAGTTTCTGACATATGTTCCGATTCAGCCCTCAAAGCTGAAAACTGGTCCGATGAAAGCAAGATTATATTACCTGAGCTTCCACATGGATTTGATAAAGTTCTGGACGGAAACAGAATCAAAACTTATTTAAAGAATTCTCTTTATCCATTAATGGAATTGTTTGGAAAACAAAGTATGCCTAAATTAGATGAACATTTAACTAATTATTATCAGCTAACTGATGAAGGCAGACGTGATGTAGATAGTTTTATTGAAGCTCAACTTCAAATCAAAAAAGATCCAAAAAGAGCTGCAGATGTAAAGAAAATTACAAGATGGTAAGTATGAACTCCGAGTAAATTCGGAGTTCTTTTTTGTTTGCAACAAGTCCTCATTCTTTTTAGGTGAATTTTGACGACACTTTTGACGACACTTTTCTGAAATTCATCTTGTAAGAACGAAAAAAAGGCATCCCCGAAAATTTCGGGAATGCCTATAAATACTAGGTTTCTAGCTTATTATTCAACAATTGTAGCAACCTTACCTGAACCTACTGTTCTACCACCTTCACGGAATTAT
>NZ_FR878150.1:0-4702 GCF_000434315.1 Eubacterium sp. CAG:156
AAACCAAATTTTTCGTCAAATGTATAATCGGCATGTCCCGGACGATAATAATTTGCAATTTCGCTGTAATCTTTTGAACGTTGTTCTTTGTTACGCACAATCATTGAAATAGGTGTTCCTGTAGTTTTCCCTTCAAATACACCTGAAAGAATCTCTACAAGGTCGCCTTCATTTCGCTGAGTAGTGAAAGCAGACTGACCTGGTTTTCTTCTGTCTAAAAATACCTGAATATCTTCTTCGCATAAAGAAAGACCGGCAGGACAACCGTCAACTACAACACCTAAAGCTTTTCCGTGGGATTCTCCCCATGTGCTTATTTTTAATGTATTACCATATGTTGAACCAAACATAATGAGCCTCCTAATTGTAATCAGAAGTGTTTAACAAATAAATTTGTGTAAACTTTTGAGTAAAATTCATAATATATCTTCTGTAAATTTGCTTGTATTAGTATAACAAGATATTACAGATGAATCAAATATAAAGTTTGTTATTTTTGTTGACTGATTAAATATGCACATATATAATTAAAATGTAACAAAACAATATGTTGTATTATAATTATGGAGGAAATTATGAAAAAAATTTATAGTTTGATTTTAGGAATGCTATTTTTTATGGTATTTGGAAGTAATGTTGAGGCTTATGCAAATTGGGAAAGCTATTTTGGATGTAATAATGGATGGTATGAAGCAGCAAGTGGTTCTGAAATATATCAAAATGATGACAAATGGAAAGTGCATTTAGATGAAATAGGATATGGGGGATGTTGGGGAGCACAGATGATTAATAAAAATGTAAATGTTAAAAAGGGAAAAACGTATAAAATTAGATTTAATATAGAGTCGACTGATTGTGATAAGTTGATTTTTTTTAGAATCTCGAATTATGATAATATTGCGTATGGCGATTGGATTCAGTTAAAGAAAGGTAAAAAAGAAAAATATTGTTGTGTTTTTGAAGCAGCTTGTGATGCAAATTCCATCTGTTTTGGCTTAGGCGGAGATTTAGGTGATGGTAGATCTAAAAATATGATAGATGAAACAAATATAAATACAAAGTATGATGAATTAATATACGATGCTAATGCATTAAGTTCAACATCAATAGAATGTGAATCTTTTTTAATAGAAGAATATTTAACTAAATATGATGGAAGAACGTCTATTAATTCTATCAAAAAAAATAATAAAAATAAGATGACAGTAAAAATTAGAAAAATGGATGTTGCAATTAATTACGAAGTTCAAGTATCCGATAGTGCAAAATTTCCAAAGAAAAAAAGTAAAATATATAAAACGAAAAGTGAAAATTTAGAAGTAAAAGGTTTAAAAAAGAATAAAACTTATTATGTTAGAGCTAGAACAAATTGTAATATGGAATATAGTAAAGGGATAAAAACAATTTGGTCACCAATAATAAAACTTGATTCCAATAATAAAGAATTAAATAAAAAAGATATACTAGCACAAAATTATGAAAGAATAAAAAATTACATAAAAAAATATGGATATGTAAACAAAAATGGAAACAAAATTATAAAACGAGATTTAAAAATAAAAAATGGAAAGTGCTCATTGTATTTAGAAGATGTAGGGGATTGTGCAATTAGTTTTATTTTAATGGATAAAAGCAAACATAAAAAAATGGAGAATATTGTGCAATTAGATTTAAATTATAAAAAATTAGACAATGTTAAGGCAGTGGTTGTATATAAAGATTCAGAAGACTTAAATTATTTTACTGCAAGTTCAACTATTAATGCATATATGTATAAAAAGAAAAAAGTGTATTCAATTAAATTTAAAGATAGGTTTGGATTGCCTTATGGCGATGCTGAACAATTGGCAAGACAATGTATTGAAGCAGGAGTTGAAGGACTAGATTTATTAGCTTTATATACAGGAAAAAATAATTTATATGAGTTAGGATTTGAAAATTACCAAAATAATTTTAATTAAATAAATATTAAAATTCGGTTTACGTGAAATTATTAAAAAGTAGATAGTTATTATGCAACACAAATATTCGATGATGCTAAATATTATCTGCTTTTTTATTTCAATAATCTATATAGATTATAACCTCCTTGAATTAACTACCAAAATCCATTATTATATAAAGGATTGGACTAATGAAATTTGGTAATAATTTAGAGAGGTATAAATCGAATGAAACAGATAAAATTAGGAAAGACAAATATATCAGTACCGGCAATCGTTTTAGGTTGTATGAGATTAGGAGCACTTGATTTAAAAACAGCAGAAAAATTTATCAATACAGCTTTGGAACTTGGTATTAATCATATTGACCATGCAGATATTTATGGTGGCGGTAGTTGTGAAGAGTTATTCGGAAAGGCAGCAAAACTTAACATTTCAACAAATAGAGAAAAATTCTTTATTCAGTCCAAATGTGGTATTGTTCCGGGTGTTATGTATGATTTTTCAAAGGAACACATCATTAATTCAGTAGACGGAATACTTAAGAGACTTGGAACAGATTATTTGGATGCATTATTACTTCACAGACCGGATGCATTAATGGAACCTGAGGTTGTAGCTGATGCATTTGATACATTAGAAAAGAGTGGAAAGGTAAGAAATTTTGGCGTTTCAAATATGAATCCTATGCAGATTCAGTTGCTTCAAAAATATGTTAAGCAACCGATTTGTGCAAATCAGCTTCAATTAAGTATTACAAATTCAAATATGATTAGTCAGGGTCTTGAAGTAAACATGTCATCTGATGGGGCTGTAAATAGAGATGGAGCAGTTCTTGATTTTTGCAGATTAAACGATATAACAATTCAGACTTGGTCTCCGTTCCAGTATGGATTTTTTGAAGGTGTGTTTATTGGAAATGATAAATTCCCTGAACTTAACAAAGTTATTGATGAATTGGCACAAAAATATAATGTGACTCCTACAACAATTGTGACAGCGTGGATATTAAGACATCCGGCTAATATGCAGATGATTGCAGGAACAACAAATCTCGAAAGATTAAAACAGATTGCACAAGCATCTGATATTGAAATTTCAAGAGAAGAATGGTATAAATTATATTTGTCTGCCGGACACATATTACCATAAAGAAGGAAAGAAAATTTTATGTATAAAATATTGAAAACTGATGGTTTGGCTAAGCGTGGAGAATTCGAAACAGTTCACGGTACAATCCAGACACCGGTATTTATGAATGTAGGAACTGCTGCAGCAATTAAGGGAGCAGTAGGAACAGAAGATTTACAACAGATAAAGACTCAGGTCGAATTGTCAAATACATATCATTTGCATGTACGACCGGGAGACCACATTGTAAAACAACTTGGAGGTCTTCATAAGTTTATGAATTGGGATAAGCCTATTCTTACGGATTCAGGTGGATTTCAGGTATTTTCGCTTGCAGGACTTAGAAAGATAAAAGAAGAGGGCGTATATTTTCAGTCTCATGTAGATGGAAGAAAGATTTTTATGGGACCTGAAGAAAGTATGCAGATTCAGTCAAATTTAGCTTCAACAATTGCTATGGCGTTTGATGAATGTCCTTCAAGTGTTGCATCAAGAGAATATATTCAGGCATCTGTAAATAGAACAACAAGATGGCTTGAGAGATGTAAGAATGAAATGAACAGATTAAATAGTCTTGAAGATACAATTAATAAAAATCAGATGCTGTTTGGTATTAATCAGGGTGGAATATATGATGATATTCGTATTGAACATGCAAAAGCGATAACTGAAATGGATTTAGACGGATATGCAGTAGGTGGACTTGCAGTAGGTGAAAGTCATGAAGAAATGTATAGAATCCTTGAATCAGTGGTACCTTATTTACCACAGAATAAACCAACTTATCTTATGGGAGTTGGAACACCTGCTAATATTTTAGAAGCAGTTGATAGAGGTGTTGATTTCTTCGACTGTGTATATCCTACAAGAAATGGACGCCATGGACATTTGTATACTAATAAGGGCAAGATTAACTTATTTAATGCAAAATATGAGACAGATGACAGACCAATTGAAGAAGGATGTCAGTGTCCTGCATGTAAACATCATAGCCGTGCATACATCAGACATTTGCTCAAAGCAAAAGAAATGCTAGGAATGAGATTATGTGTGTTGCATAATTTGTATTTTTATAATACAATGATGGAAGAAATTCGAGCTGCCATAGAAGCAGGAAATTATAGTGAATATAAAGCAAAGAAATTAGAAGGCTTTAAAGAAAACGACAAGCGTTAGGAGGATTAAAATGACAGATATGTTATTAGCTTCATCATCAACAGGTGGTGCAATGGGAACAGTTATGATGATTGTTTGGTGTGTGGTAATCTTTGGATTTATGTATTTTGCAATGATTCGTCCACAGAAAAAACAGGAAAAGAGACAGGATGAAATTAGAGAAAGTGTAGCTGTTGGAGACAGTATTCTTACAACAAGTGGATTTTACGGAATGGTTATTGATGTTCAGGACGATATGGTTATCGTAGAATTTGGTAATAACAAAAACTGCAGAATCCCAATGCAGAAAACTGCAATTGTTGATGTTGAAAAAGCAGACGCAGAATAATTAAGATTAAGATTTAGAGAGAAGTTCGAAAAGAATTTCTCTCTTTTGTTATACACAATGAGCCAAGCACTTTCTGCTTTTTGCTTGCAAAAAAAGCAGAAAGTGTTTGGCGAATGTATAATCA
>NZ_FR878151.1:0-13711 GCF_000434315.1 Eubacterium sp. CAG:156
AAGAAGGAAGCTGCTAAAAAGACTACAACTAAAAAAGCTGCCGCTAAAAAAGTTGAAAAAGTATTAGTTCAGTTCTATGGAAAAGAATTTGATGTTGAAGCATTAAAGGAAGCTGCTAAAGCTGATTACACAGCCAAAACAGGAAAGAAAACAGTTACATCTGTTGAACTTTATATCAAACCTGAAGATAATCGTGCTTACTATGTTATCGACAAAGCTACAGGTTTTATTACATTATAATTAAACAATTACATATATTATAAAAAGCAATTGCACCACGTTTAATACATTGGTGCAATTGCTTTTTATTTGTTAATTTAAAACAATCTTAATTTTAATATATTGTTTCATAAGAAATATATAACATTGCTGTCTTCATTAGATTTTTAATACAATATTATTTATTTTCTTCATTTTCTACATTTGCAAGAAATTCATTTAACTTTACTGTAAGCGCATCAGCATCAATGCCATGTACCATGCAAGCTTCTTCTAATGATTCTCCCTGAGATGCAGGACATCCTATACAATGCATTCCTTCATTTAATAAAATAGGAACTACTCCCATATTAATTTTTAAAATATCGCCGATAATCATATTCTTTGTAATCTGTGCCATGATAAGTTCTCCTTCTATCTATACAGTAGTAGTTTTTAAAGACCCTCTCCAAGGTCTTTCTGACAAACCAATTGTAATATTAACTCTTTTATAATTCAATACTTTCCATATATAATTGATATATTAAATGATATTTAACTAAATTCAATTCTATTTTTAGTATATAACCATTACATTTTTATAATTCACTAAATTAATATTAGTATGTTTCAGGTTCGTCGTATTCAACACCAAATGTCTCAACTGTGACCTTTTTCATCTTCTGTTCATTAACAGGTCTGTCCATCGCACCTGTCTTTGTTGTTGCTATTGCATCAACAACATCCATTCCTTCGATGATTTTTCCAAATGCAGCATACTGTCCATCCAAATGTGGTGCGGCTTCATGCATAATAAAGAACTGTGATCCTGCACTATCCGGATCCATTGCTCTAGCCATAGATAACACTCCCGGTGTATGCTTAAGGTCATTTGCAAAACCATTATAATTGAATTCACCCTGAATACTGTATCCCGGGCCACCCATTCCTGTTCCTTCAGGATCTCCACCCTGAATCATAAATCCTTCAATTACTCTATGAAAAATTATTCCATCATAGAAGCCTTTTTTTACAAGGCTGATAAAATTATTTACTGTATTAGGCGCAACTTCAGGATATAATTCAGCTTTCATTATATCTCCGTTCTCCATCTCGATTGTTACTATTGGATTCTTTTCTGCCATTGCTTTTCCTCCGTTCATATTTTGTTCATACTAAATTAAATATACTTTCACATTGAAAACATCATTTTTTCACGATTTAACTTTAGTATATATATTGTAAACAAAAACAGTTGTTACTGATTTTGTTACTCGTTTTTTCATATTTTTTCATAATTTTGAATATGCATCAGGCATATTCGTGAATCGGCTAAGGAGTCGATTCTCCTCCCTTTTTTTATTAGAATAAATTTACCCGAGAGAGATACAAGTATTTGTATCTCTCTTTGGTTTTTCAATACAAAACTTTATCACATTAACATAAATGTTGCAATCTTTAAGAATAATACAAGTGAAATAGCATCCACGATTGTTGTAATAAACGGACTAGCCATTACTGCCGGATCAAATCCCAACTGATTTGCTAATATTGGAAGCATACATCCAACTAACTTAGCACACATTACCGTAATACACAGTGTAATACACACAGTAATATTTACCATTATAGCTTCGTGAGTAATTCCTGTTCCTAAAGCATTCATAATTAAAACTCTTATAAAATTAACTACCGCTAATGTTAAGCCACACAAAACTGCAACTCTTATTTCTTTCCATATTACCCTGAAAATGTCTTTAAATTCCACTTCATTAAGTGAAATCGCACGAATAATTGTAACTGATGCCTGTCCACCTGAGTTTCCACCGGTATCCATTAACATAGGTATAAAAGCAACTAATCCTGTAATTCCTGCAAGTTTTGCTTCAAAACTGTCTATTATTGTACCTGTAATTGTAGCTGATATCATTAATATAAGAAGCCATGGAATTCTTGATTTAAATGTTTCAAATATTCCCGTTCTAAAATATGACTTGTCAGATGGTAAAATAGCTGCCATCTTTTCCATATCTTCTGTTGCCTCTTCTTCAATAATTTCCAAAATATCATCGACTGTAATAATACCAACGAGTCTGTTTTCACTATCTACTACAGGCATTGCCATAAAGTCATATTTTTGGAATTGTCTGGCTACAGTTTCCTGATCATCTAACGTACTTACAGTAATCACATTTTCATCCATTATATCGCTTACAATAGCATCAGGATTGCCAAGAAGCAAAGTTCTAAGTGTTACCGATCCTACCAAATGCCTTTGCAAATCAAGTACGTAACAGGTATTGATTGTCTCCTTATCAATTCCTATTTTTCTAATTCTTTCTAACGCCTGCTTTACAGTAATGTTTTCCTTCAAGTCAGCAAATTCGACTGTCATAATACTACCGGCAGAATCTTCCGGATATTTTAACAAATGATTTATATCATTTCGTGTTTCATCCGAAGCCAATGCCAAAATTCTTCTTACAACACTCGCCGGCATTTCTTCCATCAAATCGGCAGCATCATCAGCAAACATGTTTTCAATAATGTTTGTTGTTTCTTTATCTGTAAGGGAATTAATTATATACTGCTCAATTTCTACAGGAAGATGAGCAAATACATCTGCCGCTATATCTTTGGGGAGCAATCGGAATACCCTTATAAATTCCTGTGTTGGCAGTTCTTCCTGAAGTTCTTCTAATACTTCAGCTATATCCGCCTCATTCATGTCAGCAAACTCTTTTTTTACTAGTACATATTTCTTATCTTCAATTAGTTCAATTACTTTTTTCACTAATTCATCTAACTCGTCTAACATGATGCTCCTCCTTTCTATTCTATATATTATTAAATTTAATACTGAAATTAAGTATGGAAAATTTAATTTTGCTATCTGTATTTCTTATTAATATAAGATTATGAATATCAAAATTTAGTACTTTTCTTTTTTATTCATTTTTAGTATTTACACGCCACTTAATTCTACAACAATTGTTTGTTCATTTCAACTAAGAAAGGCTTTACACTCCCCTATTTTACAATAATTTTCTTCAAAATTTACTAAATATTTTTATATAATTTTAATGCACTAACACGTTAAATTGACAAATTCTTTTAATTTCTTTAATATGATGCAAGAACCACTATAGAATCGAGGTATTTAATGGAAAGAGAAAAATTTAAATCGAGACTTGGCTTCATCCTTATTTCTGCTGGATGCGCCATTGGAATTGGCAATGTGTGGCGCTTTCCTTACGTTGTAGGTAATAATGGAGGCGGATGTTTCGTACTATTTTACATTTTGTTTTTAGTAATTTTAGGCTTACCTATTCTTACTATGGAATTTTCTGTCGGGCGTGCAAGTCAGCAAAGCATTTCACGTTCATTTAAGGCATTGGAAAAGAAAGGGCAATATTGGCATCTTCATGGATATGTTGGAATGGCTGGAAATTATATTTTAATGATGTTTTACACTACTGTTGCCGGATGGATGTTACGATACTTTTTCGACATGGCAAAAGGTGATTTTACAAACGCTACTACAGCAGATGTGCAGGCTCATTTTTCTGATATGCTTAATGTTCCATCAGAAATGATTTTCTGGACTGTAATTGTTATTATCCTTGGTTTCCTTGTATGCTCTTTAGGCTTACAAAATGGTGTTGAAAAAATATCAAAAACAATGATGATTGCACTTTTAATAATTATGGTAGTTTTAGCCATTAACAGTATTTTCCTTGATGGATCTGATAAAGGATTATATTTTTATCTTGTTCCTGATTTTAATAGAATAAAAGAAATCGGATTGGTAAATGTAATTGTTGCTGCTATGAATCAGGCATTCTTTACACTTAGTATAGGAATGGGTTCTATGGCAATTTTTGGAAGTTATTTGGGCAAGGACCGCAGCCTATTAGGTGAATCAATAAACATTGTCGCTTTAGACACTTTTGTAGCAATTGTATCAGGACTTATTATTTTTCCATCATGCTTTGCATTTGGAGTTAACCCAGATCAGGGACCTAGTCTTATTTTTGTTACTTTACCTAATATATTTATTCAAATGCCCGGCGGAAGAATATGGGGAAGCTGCTTCTTTATATTTATGGCATTTGCCGCTTTTTCAACTGTAATTGCAGTATTTGAAAACATTATGTCCTCATGCATGGATTTATGGGGATGGTCCAGAAAGAAAACAGCTATTGTAAATACTATTGTTATTATATTAGCATCTCTTCCTTGTATTTTAGGATTTAACCTTCTATCAGGTTTTCATCCTTTAGGTGATGGAACTAGTGTTTTAGATTTAGAAGATTTTATGATTAGTAATTTAATTCTTCCAATTGGTTCCCTGATTTACACTTTATTCTGTACAAGCAAATATGGATGGGGATGGGATAATTACATTGCTGAGGTTAATTTAGGCTCAGGACTTAAGGTTCCAAATAAAATACGTATTTATTGTAAATGGATTTTACCTTTGATAACTTTAATAATTATTGTAAACGGATTAATTTCTGTTTTCTTCAAATAAGGCTGAAAGGCCCTGATATATTTATTGAAATTTACGCTCGCGCTGCTTGCCACTCAAATCAAAAGTGCACCGGAAGTTTTCATTCTTTCGGTGCACTTTCGCTATTTATCATATTTAGTTTTTGATTTTAGTAGAATAAAATATCTCCATATGAAGGTACCGGCCATACTTCTTTGTCTACAATCATTTCAAGTTCATCTACAGGTTTTCTAAGTTCTGCCATTGCTGCCATTACTTCTGACTTGTAGCTTTCTGCCTTTTCCTGATTGTCATCAATGCTCTGAGCCTTAGCTGTTGCCTTCTTTAAGTCTTCTAATCCTGCTTTAGCTTCATTTAACTTAGCTGTTACAGCATTTAATAATTCTATCTGAGTTGAAGCATCTGCTCCTGCCTCTTTTACTGCAATTGCTGTATCAGCAAGTTCTTTTGTATAGTATACAACTGATGGAATAAACATCTTGCTTGCCATATCAATCATAGTTAAAGCCTCGATATTTCTTACTCCTGCATACTGTTCAAACATGATTTCCTTACGAGCTTCAAGTTCTGCCTTAGACATAATATTGAATCTTTCATACATCTTAACTGTTGAATCAGCTACTAATGAAGGAATTGCATCTACGATAGACTTGCAGTTTGGAAGTCCTCTCTTTTCAGCTTCTACAGGCCATTCTGCTGAATAACCGTTTCCATTGAAGATAATTCTTTCATGTTCTCTCATAAGTTTTAGTGTATATTCTTCTACAGCTTTATCTAAATCTTCAGCACCTGTAAGAGCATCAATTGCATCTGCAAATGCTTCTGCCATCATTGCACTAAGTACTGTATTTGTATCACCAATTGAGTTTGATGAAGCAACCATTCTGAATTCGAATCTGTTACCTGTAAATGCAAATGGTGATGTTCTGTTTCTATCTGTAGGATCCTTTTCTAATACAGGAAGTTTGTTAATACCAAAATCAATTACACCTGAATGAAGGCTTGAAGTAGCTTTTCCAGTCTTAATAATCTGATCTACTACATCTCCAACCTGATCTCCTAAATAAATAGAAATGATTGCAGGTGGTGCTTCATTTGCTCCTAATCTGTGATCGTTACCTGTGTTAGAAGCGGCTGTTCTAAGCAATACTGCATGTTTGTCAACTGCTGACATAAGGCATGCAAGTACTAACTGGAATACTTTATTATTTTCAGGTTCTTTACCTGGTTTGAATAAGTTAATTCCGTCATCTGTTGTAAGCGACCAGTTGTTGTGTTTACCTGAGCCATTAATTCCATCAAATGGTTTTTCATGTAATAAACAAACTAATCCATACTTCTTAGCTGTCTTCTTTAATACGTTCATTACTAAGTAGTTATTATCTAATGCTACATTTGAAACTGAGAAAATAGGTGCAATTTCATGCTGACAAGGAGCAACTTCATTATGCTGTGTCTTTGCTGTGATTCCTAATTTCCATAACTGTTCATCAACGTCTGACATAAATTTCTTAACTTTTTCTCTAATATCACCAAAATACTGATCTGACATTTCCTGTCCTTTTGGAGGCATAGCACCGAAAAGTGTACGTCCTGAGAATTTAAGGTCAGGTCTCTGTTCATATAAATCTTCAGGAATTAAGAAATATTCCTGTTCAGGACCAACATATGAAAGAACTCTTCTTGATGTTGTATTTCCTAATAATCTTAAAAGTCTTATACCATATTTACTTACTGCATGCATTGCTTTAAGTAAAGGTGTCTTTGTATCAAGTGATTCACCTGTGTATGAGCAAAATGCTGTTGGGATGCAAAGTGTATCATCTTTTATGTAAGCAGGTGATGTAACATCCCATGCTGTATAACCTCTTGCTCCACATGTCTGTCTCAATCCACCTGATGGGAATGATGATGCATCAGGTTCTCCCATTAATAAATCTTTTCCTGTAAATGTATTATCGATCTTACCATCTGTTGGTAATGATGCGAAGGAATCATGTTTTTCAGCTCCTACTGAAATGATATATGGCTGGAATACATGTGTATAATGTGTAGCACCTTTTTCAACAGCCCATTCCTTCATAGCCTGTGCAACGATGTTTGCGATATCCATTGTGATATCTCCACCTTCGTGCATAATTTTCTTAATTTCATTGTAAGTTGCTTCAGGTAAACGATTCTTCATTACTGATT
This sequence comes from Eubacterium sp. CAG:156, assembly GCF_000434315.1. Lineage (NCBI taxonomy): Bacteria > Bacillati > Bacillota > Clostridia > Eubacteriales > Eubacteriaceae > Eubacterium > Eubacterium sp. CAG:156. Next base: position 6,905 of record NZ_FR878151.1, read on the forward strand.
CATCGAATACATTCTGTCCAAATACTTCTGATACATTAACTCCCATAGTGTCTGTTCCTTTCTATACTTAACTATTTTTCATTCCGCTAATTTAAAAAGGCATTTACTCTGTCCACTCTATATGTCTTTAGCCTTGTAATAAAAAAAGGCTTTTCTCCAAATAATTCTTTGAAGAACGCCCTTGTTCTTAATCTCATTTAGCGGTGAGGTTTCCCTCGTCGATATATAAGTTACACTATTTCTTAATAAAAATCAATACCATTCCCTAAAATCCCTTATTTTTTTAAGTATTACTTAATAAAATTAAGTTAGTTTACACTAATCCACTACTTCTTCCCCTCTGTACATACATACAACCATTCTGTTACCATTGTTATCCACACAAGTAGAACATATCAAAATCTTGTCTGATACACCTGGCATTTTACTGTCATACTTGAAATTACTCTTGTCATAAGTCTTCTTAATCCATTTAGCAAACTCATCATCATCTTTAAAGCCAAACTTATATATATCTTCATTATCTGCCTTAGTTCTAAATGACGAAAATACGTGATAAATATAATGACGATGTCCCACATAAACATCAAATGTCTGATTTTTCTTGCAAAAATCTTCTTTTGAAAATTTCATTAAGTCGTGAAACATTGAACCATCCATCATGTTGTGTCCATACACAACACTCATTCTGGCATCAAGTCCTCCACAACGTGAATCCATAAAAATAGCTCCACCACCATTTGCCACTTTATCTGAACCTTTTACCAAGTAATAATCGTTATCACTATGCTGAACTATAGGGTACTGAATTCTTGTGCCATCAAGTTTAATATATCCTTTTGACTCATCATTATATTTTAACATTGCATCATAGTCCCATACCCATTTGGTTATTGTTCCCTGGTATTCTGCACTACTAGCTGTCTGAGCTGTATCTGACGTATCTGCCGTCTGTTCTGTACTCTGTATCTGATTAAACATTTCATCAACTGCACTATATTTTTCCTGAGCTGCTGTATAATCCAAATATGAATCCATCAATTCATATGATGCATATCCAAATGCTATACCGGCAACGGTAAATGCTATTACCCTCACTATGTTATATGCAATTCCTGATATTTTGTTTTTCTTATTTTCAGTATTTTCTTTCTTTTCAGTATTTTCTTTCTTTTCAGAATCAAATCCTATCCTTAATTCATCATCTATTTTATTATCTCTTATTTTGATATTATTTTCTATTTTATTATCTACAAATTCTTTTCTATTCATACAATAAAATACTCTTTTAAATCCTAAATACTATTAAAGGCTCCCGCTTCAAGCAGGAGCCCATTGTTACTAATATTATGTGCTTCCTAAAAATATATTTCAGGATGCCCGGTATGTTATATGCCTATTCAAAAGCCTTTCCAACTGAACCGAATAATTCCATTTTTTCTTTTACTGTTGCTCTAATAGCTTCTGCACCTGGAGCAAGTAACTTACGAGGATCAAATCCTTTTCCTTCTAAGTCCTTTCCTGCTTCGATATACTTTCTTGTTGCATCAGCAAATGATAACTGACATTCTGTATTAACGTTAATCTTAGATACACCAAGATCAATTGCTTTCTTAATCATATCTGCTGGGATACCTGTACCACCATGAAGAACTAATGGCATAATTCCTGTCTTCTGCTGAATTGCATCAAGAGTTTCAAAACTAAGTCCTTCCCAGTTTTCAGGATATTTTCCATGAATGTTACCGATACCTGCTGCAAGCATATCTACACCAAGATCAGCTACTGCCTTACATTCATCAGGGTCAGCACATTCGCCTCTTCCGATAACTCCATCTTCTTCACCGCCAATTGAACCAACTTCTGCTTCAATTGACATATCCATATTATGAGCTACTGCTACTAATTCTTTTGTCTTAGCAATGTTCTCTTCAATTGGATAATGTGAACCATCGAACATAATAGATGTAAATCCTGCCTTAATACATTTATAACATCCTTCGTATGTTCCGTGATCTAAGTGAAGAGCTACAGGAACTGTAATTCCTAATTCTTCATCCATAGCCTTAACCATAGCAGCTACTGTCTTAAATCCTGTCATGTACTTTCCTGCACCTTCAGATACACCTAAAATAACAGGGCTCTTTAATTCTTCTGCTGTTAAAAGAATTGACTTTGTCCATTCAAGATTGTTGATGTTGAACTGTCCTACAGCATAATGACCTGCTTTTGCTTTTTCTAACATTTCTTTTGCTGAAACTAACATATTGTACCTCCGTATGTTTTATATTTATAGAGATTTTTTCTAACCGTGTTTATTATACCCCATTTTCAGAGTATTGCAAACATATTTCTTATTTAAAACCATTAGTTTTACTAATTTTACCCTGTGTTTTTTCTTATTTTACGGTAATTGATTTTATTTTACTCCATTTTCCAAATACTTTTTTGTTTTTTGAATCCAATTTATAGCCTCTTACCTTAACATAATATGTCTTACCTGATTTCAAAAATGGAATAGTAATATTTTTTGAAGTTGTTGAAGTAACTTTTCCTTTTTTCAACTTTTTGTTTGTTCCATATTTTATCTGGTAACCCTTTGGACTATCTGCTTTTTTTCCTTTTATACTATATTTAGCATAAATAGTGCCTTTCTTTTTATTAACTAATTTTGTTAATTTAGGCTGTTTTACAGTTACCTTTGTCCATTTAGCTACTATAGTTGTATTCTGCCTTACTCTGTACTTTTCTGTTATTTCTTTTCCGTCACTTGTGTACCAGCCGTTAAATGTATATCTTTTTTTTGTTAAAACAGGCAAATCAAGTGTTTCTCCGTCATATGCATTAACATTTGACACAGTCTTCTTTCCATCTTTCATGGTTATCTGATATGTAGGAACCTGATTCTGTTCTGTCCATTTTGCCGAATTGGTTCCATTATCACTTGTTCTCTGATATGCTCTGACATAATCTACTTCCATTGTTGCCGGAAGTGTTCCTGCATCAGGTGCTACTCCCGGAAGATTTCCTCCAACTGCCATATTCAATAAGAAGTAATATGATTTCATTCCTTCGTCTTTTTTATCTGCTGTTGAAATATTTACTTTATAAAATTCAACATCATCTACAAAATAATGTATATATTCATTGTCCCATTCAACTGCATAAATGTGCCACTGCGTTTTGTCATACCAGTTATATCTTGAATATGAAGCATTCAACTGACCGGAAACATATTTGTTATCATATGGACTGTCATCTCCAACTCCTGCATTCCAATGAAAGGCTCCCTGTGCAAAGCTAATTGTATTCCACGCTTCCAAAATATCAATTTCTCCACACCATGGCCATCCTTTCTGATTAACTCCAAGCATCCAAAATGCCGGCCATACACCTTTTAATGATGGAAGTTTTATTCTTGCTTCCATTCTGCCATACTGAAAATCCTGTTTTCCAGCTGTTGTTATTCTACCTGATGTATAAGAATATGTAACTTTAGAATTTTTTGGATCAACTGTTTTTTCTTCAATTGCTGTTATTTTCAATGTTCCGTCTGAAACACTTACATTCTTTTCACTATCTGTATAATATTCTAATTCATTGTTTCCCCAGCCTGGATTTTTTCCGTCTGTTCCACTATTTCCAATATTATAATTCCAGTTATTCATATTAAGTGATGTTCCATTAAATTCATCACTCCATACAAGCTTATATGCTGTATTCTTTTTTTCTGCTGCATGAACATTTTTTACATTTGCCACCGGCATGCATGTAACAACCATCGCTATTGCTAGAGTTGTACCTATTACTTTGTTCATTAATTTTCTCATAATGTTCTCCTACTTTTAAATTGTACTTCTATGTTTTTATTTTGCTCTTAGCATATTTTTTATTATAGAACATATCAAAAGATTATTTTACTTTTCTTACTTTACTCCATTTTCCATATACTTTAGTACCATTCACTACTTTATAAGCTCTGACTCTAACATAATATTTCTTATTTGACTTTATTTTTTTGACAATTACAGTTGTTTTCTTTGTGTTTATAGTTTTCACTTTTTTAAATTTAACATTCCGTGCCACATTCAACTGATAACCCGAAACTTTAGCTATCTTTTTAATTTTGATGACAGCTTTGCCTTTCTTCTTTACGGCTGACTTTATAACAGCTTTTTTTACTGAAGGCATAGTAGTTATATTATTATCTCTATTATTATCTCTATTATTATCTCTATTATTATCTGTAATATCCTGTTCAACCTTATGTGGTACTGACCATTTTGCAGTCAACTCAATACTGCCTCTAACTCTCATAGTGTTAATTGCTTTCTGATTATCACTTGTATACCAGCCTTCAAAACCATTTTCTCCGGCATATACACTTGGGATTTCAAGAGTTTCACCATCATAACATGTAAATGTACTCATTACTTTATTTTCATCTTTAAATGTAACTGTATGTATAGGCACCTCGCCTTGTTCAGTCCATGTAGCTGTATTTCCACCCTGATCGCTTGTTTTCTGATAAGCTCTTACATAATCCACCTCCATTGTCGCAGGTAAAGTGTTATATGTAGGAGTTGTTCCCGGAAGATTTCCACCTACTGCCACATTTAAAAGGAAATAATAATACTTAGATGCTTCATCCTTTTTATCTGCACTTGTAACATCAACTGAAAAATATAATGTATCATCTACAAAATAATTTATTTTCTTATCATTCCATTCAACTGCATAAATATGCCACTGTGTTTTATCGTACCAATTATATGCTGTATACCTTGCATTAAGCTGTCTTGCAATATAATTTGGACTATATGCATTACTTTCTCCACCTGTATTCCAATGAAAAGCTCCCTGTGCGAAATTATCTGTATTCCATGCTTCTAAAATATCAATTTCCCCACACCATGGCCATCCTTTCTGATCAACTCCAAGCATCCAGAATGCCGGCCACACACCTTTTAATGATGGAAGTTTTATTCTTGCTTCCATACGTCCATATTTAAAAGTCTGTTTTCCTGCTGTCTTGATTCTTCCTGATGTATAATTATATCTATTAAATTTCTGTTCTAATGCTGTAATCTTTAATGTTCCATCAGATACATAGACATTATCTGTTCTGTTTGTGTAATACTCTTTTTCATTATTTCCCCAACCTGCATTTGATCCTCCATTTCCTAAATCATATGTCCAGTTGTCTGTATTAAGAGCTGTCCCATTAAATTCATCACTCCATACGAGTTTGTAATCACTTCCTGCAGTGTCTGCTTTAACCTCTGTTGTATTAAACTGAACTGCTGCACTAGTTAATACCATTGTAAATGCTAATGTTCCAGTTAATAATTTTTCTTTAAACCCTTTCATTCTTTATTTTCTCCTTTTCCTAATTTTATATTGTATGCTATCTGTAAATTTCATCAATTCATAAACAGCCATTATACCAATTTAAATATACCACATAAAATTTGTCATAAAAAGTATTCACTTTAAATTAAAAGTACTCTTTTTTTAGTTTTTCTAAAAACGTTTTTACTTTTTCCTTCTTTTTAATTATTTTGCCTTATTTTATCAAACATTTTATACACGTTATATTTTGAATTTTTATCAAAAAAATGAATAAGTTTTTTTATTTTAAACTTACCCATTTTCTCATTTTATAAAATTTTTTTATTATATTTTTTTAACTTTAATTGTCAAATTTATTAGGGAATAAATGTGATATGTCAAGGTAATCAGGTATGCCTCTCTGATATTTAACAACCGGCTCCCCTAAAATTAAAGGATATGCATAATCAATAAATTCCTGTGTAACATTATTTCCACGTTCATTTATCCATTCTCTTGGTACATGTTTTACAAGTCCTGCTACATTTTCAACAGGTGTCTCACCCATATCTATTGAATAAGGCTCATTATTTTTTCTAATAGACGTAACCATTATTCCTGTCTTTCCTTCAATTGCACATTTAACTGCATGTCTTCCTAATCTAAATGCTTCACCTATATCTGTAATTGATGACATATGAGCTGCACTTCTTTGTAAAATATTTATTTCAACTGAACGAACTTTAACCTGAATATTTTCTTTTATAATATATTCAAGACATTTCCCTGTTCCACTTAACTGACTGTGTCCAAATGTATCTTCAACAGCATTTGTCGCACTTATATAATTTCCATCTGCATCTTTTATTCCTTCTGAAACAGCAACTACAACGTTATTATATTTATCCATAGCAGCCTTTACATCTTCAATAAATTCATCTTTATTAAAAGCTACTTCCGGCAAATAAATAAGATGCGGTGCATCATTATATGTGTTTCTTGCCAATGCAGCTGCTCCTGTAAGCCACCCTGCATCTCTTCCCATAATTTCCACAATAGTAACACTATTAATTGGATATATGCTTGTATCATGACCTATTTCAAGTAATGTTGATGCAATATATTTAGCTGCTGAACCATATCCCGGAGTATGGTCTGTTACGCATAAGTCATTATCGATTGTCTTAGGAATTCCAATTATCTTAATATCACTTCCTATTGCTAATGCATATTTGCTTAATTTATCAACTGTATCCATAGAATCATTTCCACCAATATAGAAAAATGCATCTATTTCATATTCGGCAAATTTTTTAAAGATGTACGCATATGGTGTATCATCCTCTTTATAATCAGGCAACTGATAACGACATGACCCTAAATACATTGAAGGTGATTTTTTTAATAATTCTATAAACATAGGCGTTGTCTCAACTTTATGTGTCAAATCCATAAGTCTTGAATTTAAAAGCCCCT